>VGAU01000029.1 GCA_016870675.1 Actinomycetota bacterium
ATATTATTTTCTATTTATTTTGACTTTAATATTATCAATAATTGGCTTAATAATGATATCGAGCTCTTCTGATTCAATAGGAGAGAGATATTTTAACGATCCCTATTGGTTTATCAGAAGGCAGCTAATATGGTGGGCTATATCTTTTATATTTTTCATCCTGGCTTCAAGAATAAATTACCGTTATTACGGGAGATTTTCTAATTTTATAATAATTATACTAATTGGACTGCTTGTTCTGGTTCTTATTCCTGGTTTTGGAATTAAAGTTGGCAATTACAGAAGATGGATAGATTTTGGGTTTTTCAGTATTCAGCCTTCAGAGTTTGCAAAAATAGCTCTGGTCATACTTTTTTCCAGTAACCTTGATAAAAAATATAAAGATAATAAACATATTAAAAATATAGTTTTCCCATCATTTTTTATTTTGTGTGTGGTTGCTATTTTAATATTCCTGGAGCCAGATTTAGGATCTGTAATTGTTATAGGGTTGATTATATTTATAGTTTTATTTGTAGGTGGGTTAAAATTTAAGCATTTATTTGGTTTAGGATTTATCGGGCTTGGAGTAACGGTAAGTTATTTGTTTTTAGAAGATTATAGAAGAGTAAGACTTGTTGCCTTTATTGAAAGAATTTTAGCCATAATTAATGGAACAGGAGAAAGTGGAGAGGCTGCTAACTTTCAGATATCGCAATCATTGATTGCCCTGGGTTCGGGAAATTTAACAGGATTGGGTCTTGGCAATAGCGTGCAAAAGTATTCATATCTTCCTGAAGCGCATACCGATTTTATTTTTGCCATTGTTGGTGAAGAATTAGGCCTGGCAGGTACTATACTTATAGTGATTTTATTTATCCTTTTTATGTTTTTTGGCATCAGAGTTTGCATTAAGACAGAGGATTATTTTGGCAGGATAATGGCAGCAGGTCTTACCAGCATCATAATCGTTCCGGCAATAATTAATATTTCTGTGGTTATAGGAATGATCCCTGTCAAAGGCCTGGCACTTCCTTTTATTAGTTTTGGAGGATCATCGCTGCTTACAAGTATGATAAGTGTAGGTATACTATTAAATATATCCAGGCATAATACATTGCCTGAAAGAATTCAGAATGATCTGGATAATTAAAATAAGATAATTTCAGATTTAAGCTTAGTGAGTAGGTAGGATTTGAATGAGAAAAAAAATATTAATATGCGGCGGAGGAACTGGTGGGCACCTGTATCCGGCTCTGGCAATAATAGAATACATCAAAGATAACTATCCTTTATGTGAGCTTCTTTTCATCGGAACCGAAAGGGGATTGGGAAGAGAGCTTATACCACAATACGGTGTAAATTATAAGATGGTAAAATCCCGTGGATTAATTTTGGATGGCAGTATATCCAAAAAAATTTTAAATATAATAAAGTTTTTTTACTGGTTAACTCTGGGTTTTTTTCAATCGTTTAAGATAATGCTGAAGTTTAAACCTGATATAATACTGGGTATGGGCGGTTATATCTGCGCCCCTGTTCTTTCAGCTGGTATTTTTATGGGTAGAAAGATAGCCTTGCATGAACAGAATTATATTCCCGGGAGGTTGAACAGTTTTTTTTCAAGATTTGCGCGGTATATTTTTATTAGTTTTGGTGATACGGATAAATATTTTAAAGTAAAAAAAAGTAAAATAATTTTTACCGGAAATCCGTTGAGAAAGGCTGTAGGACAATCAAAAAATATCGAGCCAGAATTTAAGAAATGGGGCCTGGAAAAAGGACGATTTACCATAATTGCTTTTGGTGGTAGTCTGGGTTCTGAAAAAATAAACAATACGGTAATTAATTTATATAATTATTTTAAAGATAATAATAAAATTCAGATTTTACTTATTTGTGGCAGCCGTTTCTACAACCAACTGGCGAAAGGTGAAAAGAATATTATTGAATCTAAAGGTAAATTTATTTTAAAAATTTTTCCATACATAAGTGAGATGCAAGAAATATATAGAATATCAGATGTAATAATTTCCAGGGCAGGAGCAAATACTATATCTGAAATAATTGAATGCAATATACCTTCGATACTTATACCTTATCCTTATGCGGTGGCTAATCACCAGTTCTATAATGCAGATTTCCTGGCCAGGAAAGGAAAAGCTATTCTGGTTGAAGATAAAGATTTAAATGAAGAAAAAATAATTAAAATTATAGAATTGCTTATTAAGGATGATAGAAAAAGATATAAAGAAATGAAAAATATAGAAATTAGAGATGCTAAAATTAATAGTGCAGAGATTATTACTTCAAAACTGATGGAGAACTAAATTGAAAAATACTGATAATATTTTAAAAAGAAATAAAAGGTGTTTTTTAATTGGAATAGGTGGAGCCGGGATGAGCGCTATAGCTCTGGTGCTCCATGGAATGGGATTTATGGTTTCAGGTTCCGATATAAAAGAATCCCGCTATACGAATGTTTTAAAAAATGAAGGTATTAAAATTATTATCGGCCATAGGAAAAAAAATATTGAAGGCGCAGATATAGTTGTCTATTCTACAGCAATACCTGATAATAATCTGGAAATGGAGACTGCCAGAGAAAAAGGGATTCCTATACTTGCCCGTTCTGATATATTAGCATGGATTTTAAATAGTAGAAACGGAATAGCTATTTCTGGAACTCATGGAAAGACTACTACTACTTCTATGACTTCTTTAATTTTTAGAGGACTGGGTCTCGATCCTATCATAGTGGTTGGGGGAGAATTAAATGAGCTGGGATCAAATGCAAGGTATGGAAAGGGAGATTACGTGGTAGCTGAAGCGTGTGAAAGTGATGGATCTTTCTTAAAATATAAGCCGTCTGTAAGTGTTGTTACAAATATTGAAGGAGATCATTTTGATTTCTATAAAAATATTGAAGAAATAAAACAAAACTTTTTAAAATTTATTGGAAATACCAGATCTGGAGGTCTGGTAATCTTGAATGGTGATGAAATATATCTTCAGGATTTCTTTAAATCCAATGATAAAAAGATTATTTATTATGGGTTAAGTCCTGAAAATCATATTTATGCTGAAAATATAAAATTTTCCAATCTTACTTCCTCTTATACTCTGGTTACTGGCAAGGGCAAAAAATCAAAAAAAATAAAAATCAAGTTAAATGTGCCCGGCATTCATAATATAAAGAACAGCCTGGCAGCTTTTGCAGTATGCTATGGTATGAATCTGGATATGGAAAGAGCTGCTGATATATTAAAGTTTTTTACCGGAGTTAAAAGGAGATTTGAAAAAAGAGGGGAGAAGAAAGGTGCCGTAATCTTTGATGATTATGCTCACCATCCTTCGGAAGTAAAAGCAACTCTGGAAGCTGCAGCAGAAGAAAAAAATAAAAGAATAATCACAGTTTTTCAACCGCACAGATATTCACGGCTGGCTAATCTAAAAGATAACTTCAACAGTTGTTTTAATGTGAGTGATATCCTGATTATTACTGATGTTTATGGTTCAGGTGAACAGCCAATTCCGGGCATTACAGGTAAAATTTTAATTGATAATTTAATAGACAGCGGTTTTAAAAATAAAATAATTTATATTCCAAAACTGCGGGATGTAGCCGAATATCTTGAACTCAGTATGAGAAACAATGATATGATTCTGTTAATGGGAGCTGGAGATATCACCAGGGTTACAGATGAAATATTAAAATATTAAGTTAATAATACGGGACTGAGAGATTGAGGAAATTAAAACTAACCAGGGAAGAAATTAAAAGGGTAATTAAAGATACTGAACTGGATAATATAATATTTGATGTGGAAACATCTGAATTAACCTCTATTAAAGCTGGTGGAAGGGCATTATGTTATTTTGTAGCAGATAAAATGAGAGATTTAAAAAAAATGATTGTGACCTGTATGAAAAACCAAATTGAGTTTATGGTAATTGGAGATGGCACTAATATTTTATTTAGCGATAAATATATTGACCTGGTGCTGTTAAAGCTGGGCAGGGATTTTGATTATCTGGAGTTTTCAGATGGGAATAAAATTATAGCAGGGGCTGCCTGTAAACTTTTAAAATTTGTAGTTGCAGCTGCGGTCAGGGGATACGACTTTTCCGACCTTTCTGGTATACCCGGTACTATAGGTGGAAGTGTTATGGGCAATAGTGGAAGCAAATATAGGGGAATTTGCGATTTTGTGGAAAGAGTAAGCTATATTTCAAATAAAGGAGGAAATATAAGGGAAGAGACTATTGGTTTGAGTGATGGTGACTTTGGTTACAGGCATTTTTATATCCCGGATTTAATAGTTCTAACCAGAATAGTTTTGAATAACAGAAAGTCTGATAGAAATAATATTTTAGAAAAAATCGCAAGCAGGATAAAAAATAAAAAACTAACCCAACCGGTTAATGTTAAAAGCTCAGGCTGTTTTTTTAAAAACATCCCTGGTTGCTCTGAATCTACTGGAGAATTAATAGAAAAATGCGGCCTTAAAGGATTTATTTATGGTGGTGCCAGGATTTCAGATAAACATGCTAATTTTATTGAAAATTTTGATAATAGCAGTTCAGAAGATATATTTATCCTTTCAAAAATAGTAAAAGATATTGTTATGGATAAGTTTAAAATAGAGTTAGAATATGAAGTAAAGGTAGTTGGGTTTTAATATGTCAGATATATCGGAAAAATTTAAAAACCTTCAGGTAAGAAAAAAGAAAAAGTTACTAAAAATTGGAGTAATTGCCGGCGGTATCTCATCTGAAAGAGAAATATCTCTTCTAACCGGGAAAAATATTTACCAGTCTCTATTAAAATCAGGGTATAATGCTATCTTTATTGATTTTAAAAACGATTTCTACAGTAAGTTAAATAAAATTAATTTAGTGTTTTTGGCGCTTCACGGAAGATATGGTGAGGACGGCACTGTTCAGGGTTTACTGGAGCTGATGAAGATTCCATATACTGGTTCAGGTGTACTGGGAAGTGCTATTGCTATTAATAAGATATTATCAAAGAAGATTCTGGAATATGAAAATATACTTACCCCAAAATACATTGCCTTGAATTCTAATGATGGCCTGGATTTAAAGAAGATAAAGTCGATTATAAATGAAAAAATAGTCTATCCTGTAATAGTAAAACCAAACTGTGAAGGTTCAACTATAGGTGTAAACATTGTGAACAATAATGATCAGATCAAGCATGCTATTGAAGATGCGTTAAAATATGATAATAAAATTTTGATTGAAAAATATATTAATGGAAGAGAGTTAACCGTGAGTATTATAGGTAATGAGCCAGTTGCTCTTCCAATTATTGAAATAAAACCAAAAAGTGGTTTTTACGATTATAAGTCAAAGTACGTTAAAAATATGACCGAGTATATAGTTCCTGCCCAGTTGGATAAAGAGATATCCAGGCATATATCTGAAGTAGCGGTAAAGAGCCACAGGGTGTTGGAATGCAGTAGCATATCAAGAGTGGATTTTATACTGGATAATCATAACAATGCTTATGTTTTTGAATTAAATACTATGCCTGGCATGACTGCTACAAGTCTGGTTCCCAAAGCCGCTAGAGCTGCAGGGATTAATTTTGATCTACTAGTAGAGATAATATTGGATTTGGCAAATTTAAAAGTATAACTTCAGGTGGTAAAATTAAAAATAGTGAAAATATTATCTTAGCCAGAAGAAGAAAAATTTTTAGGAGGAGACTTTGGAATTTTTTCAGACTACTGTTGATTTGCTTATTTTTTACAGCAGTAGTTTGGGGCTTAAATTATTTTTATAACAGCAAGTATTTTAAGGTTAAAAGTATAGATATCCAGGGCAATACACATTATAAAGATGAGGAAGTCAAAGTTTTAATACCTGAAGTAATAGGCACCAATATATTTGAGATAAATAAAAAAAGGGTGGAAGAGACTATAGCCCGGGGGGAGTTATACTGGGTTAAGGAGGCAGAACTAAGCAAGATTTTCCCTGATAAAGTTATAATAAAATTGGTTGAAAGAAAACCTTTCCTTATAATCGTCTATAAAGATAAATATTTTCTGATGGATAGTGAAGGGGTAGTGCTGGGTAAGATTGAGAAAGAAGATTTGAATGAGTACAAAGATTTAATTCTGGTAAGAAATGTTGTTAATTATAGTATCAATATAGGAGAAAAAATTGCAAAAAAAAATGCATTGAGCTGTGCAGATATTTATAAAGTCCTTGATAGTCAAATAAAAAGTATGATCAAAGAAGCAAGACTTAAAGATAATATTTCAGGAGATATAGTTTTTAAAACTTACAATGGAGTGGAAATCATCTTTGGCGACAGCAGTGAAATAGTAAAGAAAGTTGAAATATTGAAGCAAAAGAATTTTTTGAATGAATTGTTAAAAGAGGAAACAAATTATACTATAATAGATTTAAGAAGTCCCGATAGTCCAGTAATAAAAAATAGTGGAGGTTCGATTGACAGCGAATGATGAACACATTGTTGGTATCGACATAGGCACCACGAAAGTAATCACTTTAATTGGAAGAGTAGAAAAAAATAATATACTAAAAATAAAAGGTTATGGAATTTCTGGTTGTAAGGGGATAAAAAAGGGTCTGATTATAGATATTAGCGAAGCTACCAGGTCTATACTTAATTCTGTAGAAATGGCTGAAAAATCTACTAAAATGTTTATTGATAATGCTTATATAGGAGTTACGGGAAAACATATTTCTTTTATAAGTAATTGGAGTGAAATAAATATCAATTCTTCTAATAATATAGTAAGGAAAACAGATGTAGATAAACTTATTTCTATGGCAAATAGAGTGAATATACCCTCACAACACGAAATTATACATACTTTAATCAAGCAATTTGTTATTGATGAAGAAAAAGGGATAGTAGATCCTATAGGCCTTTCAGCCAGCAAACTGGCAGTTGAGTTATTAGCTGTTTATGGGACAGCTTCTCTAATTAACAATGTTGTTAATAGTGTAAAAGCAGCTAAAATAGAAATTGAAGATATAATTGTAGAAGCCCTGGCTTCAAGCGAGGCTGTTCTTACCCCTGAAGAAAAGGAGAGCGGAGTAATACTTCTTGATATTGGAGGCGGAACAACTGATGTTGCAATATATAAGAATAAAAAAATGATGTTTACATATTGCCTGCCGGTAGGTGGAGATTTAATAACCAATGACATTTCTATTGGTTTTAATATAACTTTTCCGAAAGCAGAAGAGATTAAGAAAAGATTTGCTAATGTTGATTACAACTTTTATGAGACTTTAAATAGAATCAATATAGGTGATATTAAGATGGATATCAATAAAACAACATTAAACATACGGTTGTATAATATAGTAAATTGCAGGGTTAAAGAATTGCTAAACCTGGTTAAAGAAAAAGTTGAAGGTTATAGTTTTATGCATCAAGTCCCATGTGGTCTGGTTATAACCGGAGGAACATCACTACTAAAAGGCATAGCTCTCCTGGCGAATTCTGTTTTTAATTTACCGGCAAGATTAGGAGTTCCTTATGATGTAGAAGGGCCTTCAGAAGTGATTAGTAATCCTATTTATTCTACAGGTGTAGGTTTATTAAAATATGCTTCTCAACTGGAAAATTACCTGGATCTGGATCAGATAGGTGAAAAGAACCGGCAGCATACTTTTATAAGTAGATTTAGGGAATTTATTTTAAAAATTTTAAAAAATGAAAGCAGGTGATAGTTGTGAGTTTGAACTTTGATAAAAATTATTATGCAGTTATAAGAGTTATAGGGATAGGTGGAGGCGGTAACAATGCAATTAATAGAATGATAGAAGATAATTTAAGCGGATGTGAGTTTGTAGCAATAAATACTGATGCCCAGGTTCTTATGATGTCAAGTGCTGATAGGAAAGTATTACTTGGCGAAAGTGGCCTGGGTGCAGGATCCGACCCGGAAATTGGCAGGATAGCCGCTGAAAAATCCATAGAATCTATAAAAGAAGTAGTAAAAGATGCAGATATGATATTCCTTACATTAGGTGAAGGCGGAGGGACTGGAACAGGTGCGGCTCCTATTATAGCAACTGCTGCCAGAGAAGCAGGATGCCTGATAGTTGCAATTGCAACAAAGCCGTTCACATTTGAAGGCAGAAAAAGGATGGGTCAGGCTGAAGAAGGTATCGAGAATTTAAAAGATAAAGTTGATACTCTTATAATAATACCAAATGATAGGCTACTGGAGATTTCTGATGATAACACCACACTACTTAATGCCTTTAGACTCGCGGATAATGTGCTTAAGGCAGGTGTTAGAGGAGTTACTGATCTAATTACTCTGCCAGGACTGATTAATTTAGATTTTGCAGATGTAAAATCAATAATTAAAAATGCAGGGAATGCAATATTGGGAGATGGAATAGCATCTGGTGAAAGTAGAGCTATTAAAGCTGCTCAAAATGCAATTAACAGCCCTCTGATAGAAACCTCTATAGAGGGAGCAAACGGAATTTTATTAAATATATCTGGTGGACCCGATCTGAAACTTTTTGAAGTCAACCAGGCAGCGGAAATTGTAAGGAATGCTTCCAGTCCAAATGCAAATATTATTTTTGGTGCTGTTATTGATGAAAGTATGAGGGATAAAGTAAAAGTTACCATTATTGCTACCGGATTTGAATCCAATAAAATCCAGAAAATGAAAAAAGATGATAGAGCCAAGAAGGAAAAAGAAGTAGAGAAAAAGCTATTTGAGTTTGAAAAAGATATACTTGCCGTAAAAGATAAAAAAGAAGATTTTAAAAAAATATCAGAAGATGACCTCAGGTCTTTAGGAGAAGATGATTATCTTGATATACCTACTTTCCTGAGAAAAAATAAAGAATAATTTATTTATTTAAAATGTTTAAAATAGAAAAGATATTAGCAAATGGTCTTCCAGTATATTTATCCATTTATTTAAGAAATAACCATGGAATAGCTTTTTGCTTTACCACCAGAAATGGTAGGTATAGTAATTATCGAGTTGTGGTAATTATTTAAATTATGAAAAGCAGTGATAACTTAATGGAAGAAGCTGACAGATTGAAAAAAAATATCAATAATTTAAAAATTGAAATAGATAGGGTTTGTAAAAAAATTGGCAGGAGTGCCAGGGATATATCAATTGTAGTTGCCACAAAGTATGCTTCTGCCAGACAAATAAAATTGATTTCAAATTTAGGACTTAGAAATTTTGGTGAGAATAGAGCGGACCAACTGGAAGAAAAATATAGTGTGGTGGGAAAAGGTTCAATATGGCACTTTATAGGGCATCTTCAGAGCAGAAAGGTAAAAACAGTGGTCTCCCTGGTAGAATTTATACATTCAATAGATAAAATAAGTACTTTAAGCAAAGTGAACGATGAAGCAAAGAAAATTAGTAAAATACAGAAATTATTAATAGAGGTTAATATTTCTGGAGAAGAGACAAAATATGGCATAAATCCTGAAAACTTGCACAGTTTCCTTAAAGAGGCATTAAATTATAAAAATATTGAAGTCGTGGGTTTGATGACAATAGCACCTTTGACTGATGACTTTAAGTTGATAAGAGGGATTTTTAGAAGGTTAAGAATTCTCCGGGACAAATCAAATAAAGATTTTAATAACATGAATCTAGCGGAGCTTTCAATGGGTATGAGTAATGATTACCCAGTAGCTATTGAGGAAGGCGCCACAATGATTAGAATAGGTTCTATTATCTTTAAATAAATTTTTAATTATAGAGAGGAGGACTGGTGAGTAGATTTTTTAAGAAAACTCTTTCTTTTTTTGGTTTATCGGATGAAGATGACATAGGTATCAGAGATATAAAGGATGAAGATACAGAAAGAGTAAAAACCAGAATGTTAAGAGATAAAAGTGGTAAAATAGATGCAAGACATAGCAAAAATATTTCAAGGAGAGGGCGTATTATTAGCCCAAAACCGTCAAGAAAAGTTTCATTGATTGGTTCAATGAAAGGTGAAGTAAAATCAAGAGTATTTGTAGCAGAACCAAAGGAATTTGAGGAAATACAGATAATTGCGGATAATTTTAAGGATGATATTCCTATAATAATCAATCTGCAGAAGGTCGACCAGGATCTGGGTAAAAGAGTTATTGATTTTTGCAGTGGACTTACCTATGCCTTAGAGGGAAATATAAAAAAAGTGGCAGAAAAAGTTTTCCTAATTACTCCATATAATGTGGAAGTTAGTTCGGAAGAAAAAGAACTACTAGAGGAAGAAGGTTTTTATAATCATTTTTAAAAATAGAGGAGTATTTATTTGGGTAGTTACAAATTAGGGATAATTGGCTGTGGAAATATGGGTGAAGCAATACTCAAGGGAATACTGGATTCCGGTTTCTTAAAATCTAATGAAATAATATTCTATGATAATGATAATTACCGGAGCAGGTACATTAAAAATAATTATAAAATATATTCTGCTGAAGAAATTATTGAAGTCATAAAAAAGTCCAGTTATATATTACTGGCGGTAAAACCACAGAACTTGAAAATGGTTTTGGAACAGATGAAGAGTTGTTTTAATTGGAGGATAAATTCAATTATCAGCATTGTTGCTGGAGTACCAACATATCATATAGAAAAAAAATTGAATTCAAATGTTTCAGTTATAAGAGTAATGCCCAATACTCCTGCATTATTTAAAAAAGGTACAGCTGCAATAAGCAAAGGCAGATTTGCAAAAAGCAAGGACTTATTATTTTCGAAAAATTTAATAAAAAATATAGGTGATTATGTAATAGTTGAAGAAAAGTACCAGAATATAGCTGCAGCTTTAAATGGAAGCGGACCAGCCTACTTTTTTCTTTTTTGTAAATATTTGGTTGAAGCTGGAATAAGAAATGGACTGGATCCAGAAATATCAAAAAAATTGGTGACCAGTACTATGATTGGGGCGGGAATAACTATTGAGAAATCTAGAATTGACCTTGATGGTTTAATAAAAAAGGTTGCATCTCCAGGTGGGACTACTGAAAGAGCCTTAAAAGAATTTAAGAGAAGGAGGCTGGATAAAATAATTTATAATGCTGTAGAAAGTGCAAAGAAAAGAGCATACCAGTTGCAGAATTTTCTTGACTAAAGGAAATGTAATGGGATTCTTTGTTGAGCTGATTATATTTTTTCTCAGGGTTTATATTGGTGTAATATTTATAATAATAATTATATCATGGGTTAGGATAAATCCAGGTAATATTATTGTTGCGTTATATAAGTTATAGATATATATAGATAAAAAATTTTTGTTTGGAGGTAGTTATGAATATAAATGCAGAGAGCATCCAAGAAAAGGAATTTCATATTGTATTCAAAGGATATAAACCGGAAGAGGTTGACAAATTTTTAGATATTCTTACAGTGGAATTCGATAGATTGCAGAAATCTCAAAGGGAGCTTCAGGAAAATTTGGAAAGACAAAAATATGAGGAATATAAGGAATCTGTTGAAATGAAAAGGATTATTCAGGAAGCTCTTGTATCAGCGCATAAGGTGGCAGAAGATATAAAACAAAAAGCAGAAAAAGAAGCGGAGGAAATGGTAAGAAATAAAATAGCAAAGGAAGAGGAGACGTATAAATACTTAGTGGGCAAGAAAGCTCAGTTAGAAAGAGATATTAAAGAACTAAACCAGGAATATGAAGACTTTAAAGGTAAGATTTCAAAACTGGTGGATGATTTTAAAGAAACAGCTTCAAAATTAGGAGAGGAGCAATTTCTTAAAATTTCCGAAATTGGTAAGAAGGATTTTGATATTGATAAAACTAAAATAGGCGAAGGTGTAAGAGAAGGTAAAGAATCAAAATATATTCCGGAGGAAGAATTAGAAGTAGTTGGAGGCTATGAAAAGAAAGAGGGAGAAGAAGAAACCAGAATCGAAGAAATAGAAAAGGAAAGAGAAGAAAGGTTCGTAAAAGAAGAGAAGTTCATGGGAGAAGAGGAAGAGAAGCGGGGAATTCATGGAGGTGAAGAAATAGAAGAAAGAGAAGAAAAATATGAACCAAAAAGAGTCAAGAAGAAAATAGACATAGCCAACCCAGATATAATTAACGATTTCTTTAAAACTGATGAAGACTGAAACAATTAAGTTAATTGTAAAGCCAAATTCTACTGCTACTGGTGTTTATGGAATTTATATGAATAGAATAAAAATAAAACTGGCTGCTGTCCCGGAGAAAGGGAAAGCTAATAAAGAACTTATAAATTTTATTTCAGGTAAAACAGGTATTCCTAAAAAAAATATAAAAATTATTGCTGGTGAAAAATCGATTTACAAAGAGATTAGTATAAAATCAGATAAAGATTTAAATTTAACCTCAAGACTCCTTTCCGGTTAAGCAAGTTTATGTCCTATTTAGCACAAGTAGTACAGACTTATCTATAATTATCTAATAATTTAATTCATTATATATTAGTTCTTCAGATTTAACCCATTAATAGTCAAGAAATCCGCACTTTTTATTGAATTAACATAGATTAACTGAGATTAACCACTCTATCTATTGAAATAATTGATTGACAAGTCAATATTATAATTCTATTATATATTTATATAAATTTTTCAGATATTAT
>VGAU01000030.1 GCA_016870675.1 Actinomycetota bacterium
TTTAATGCAGTTTCAAGCAGATATCCTTGATACAACTTTAGTCCGGGCTGAAATATAAGAAGTTTCTGCATATAGGCCGCTCTCGCAGCGGGCATGACAATTGGAATATGGAATTAATTCAAGTAAATACCATGGCAAATATCTTATTATACGAGCAAATTCTTATGCATTTTATGATTTGATTTGGTTAACTTATTTGCTAAACAAATCCGAATGGGCTCCAGTTCTTGTCAATGTTAAAGTAAGCACATTATTTTCAACCAAATACACAAGTAACCAATCCGGTTGGATATGACATGCGCGGAAGCCGGTATAATCGCCTGAAAGAGGGTGGTCTTGATATTTTTGTTCAAGTTGTCTTTGATTAGCTAATTCATTGATGATATATTCCAAGAGACTTATATCAAGACCGCGCCTCTTAGCAAGTTTATAATCTTTTTTAAACCTAGCAGTATACTTCAATGTCAGCATTATAAATTAAGCTCCTTCATCAAATCATCAATAGTTGAAAAGCCTTTACCGGTTTTACTAATTTTACGTGCTTCTTTAATTGCTGCAATTGTTTCTGCATTTGGTTTCAGCAACTTAACAGGAAATGGTAATCCACCGGTTAATATAACCTGTCGCAAAAAAATATTAATCGCATCGGCTGTAGATAACCCTAACTGCTTTAAAGTTGTCTCGGCGCTTAGTTTTAGATTCGGATCTATTCTTACATGTAACGTTTCTGTTTTTGCCATGATAATCACCTCCATTTGTCAAAATTGTATCACTTATTATATGCATTTACAACACAATATTAGTTAATGGTTATTTCTGCAACCAATGGTTACAGGGGCACTCTTATATCTCCAATAAAAACTAACAGACGTTTCAATAAATTTTATCTCCAATGCTTAAGCACAAGAGATAAAATTCTATCCATTATGTTAAGCTCAGCATAACAGACAATTTGATGCAGTAGATTTTATTGCAAGCATATACTCTCATATTCCCAATAAGAATGAACAGACAGTCAGGTATATGGGATTTATAGCAATGCATGCCGTGGCAGAAGGAAAAAGGAGGGTGATGCCGAATCAGACTTTATCATAGAAGATGATAATAATAAGGAATGTAATAAATCATGTGCAAGACTTATAAAAAAATCTACGAGGTTTATCCCTTAATATGCCCAATATGGGGAGTGTTTGATAAAAACACTGTATTAAAGGCATTTTCTGCCAAAACACTCCTCATATTAATTGTGTGGATCATTTACACAGATCATGTAACCACTGCATCAAATTTTCATCTTCTTCCCATTTAGGCATTTCATCTGTATAAAGATCTTTATAGGATTCTTCAAGTGCTTTTCTTTTCATCTCACTATCCGCTCTGGCATAGATTTAAATGATGCCCGGGTGCCTGAGATTGCTGAGATTCCTGACTTCAGGCTTACTACCAGGCCCAATGAGACCCAGGCTAAGGCCTTTGAGCTTCTGGGTATAGGAATAGGAAATAAAAAGAAGTAGACAGAAAGGGCCAGAAGAAACCGGTAAAAAGCCCGTGGTTAAGCCATTTCTTTATAATCATTACAGGAACTTCGGTTTAGCCTTTTACAGCTCCTGAAGTCATACCGGAGATGATATATTTTTGCCCTACAATAAAGATGATCACGACAGGAGCCACTGTCAGTACGATGGTGTCTGAGACCAGCTGCCAGTCAGCCAATCTTTGACCATAAAAATTATAGACAGCAAGGGTCCTGGGCCACTTAGTTGACCTATTGAGGATGTAAAGGGGAGTCTGGATCAGCCAATCTACACAAGGGCTATAAACCCCTGATAAGAACCAGGATTATTAAACTAAGTAACCAGGCTACTATTCCCAACAAGATAGTATTTATTTTTTTCCTTTCATTACCATTCAATCTCTCTTCTGTACAGGGTTCTAAAAGGTGAAGAGATTCCGATACTTTCGAGAATATCATCTCTTATTAACTCTTAATAGGCAACAGGAATACTACAATCTTTCTACAACCTCAATAGCCATTTTTGCCCATTCCCACAGCCTCTCTGGTTTATAATTCACTGTACTTATATCCTTCATAAGAATTTCAACTGTACAATTTTTTATTTTCTTTAAGTTTTTTGTAAAATTATCTTTTACAGATTCAGAGTCCCAAAGGTTACCGGTAAAAATTGATGGGCTTGGCTTATAAGAAAATACATAATCTTTACCAATATTAGAAGCACCTAACCCTAAATTTGCCCATGGGCTCATAGAAATTTTTCTAAGGTTTGGAATTTTCCTTAATAATTCTATTTTTTTATCCAGTGGTTCACAACAGCCATAATAGCTTAGTCCAAATCTTTTAAGCCATTTTAGTTCATATTGTAATGCAAATTCGTCATGCATTTTTGGTGAAACATCAGAGAATATCTGTGCTGCTGCACATCCCCATAAATCTGATGTTTTTATATTATCCGGACTGTAACATTTTTTTGGAATTTCATCAGTATAACCAAGTCCACCTGAACCAATACGGTAGTTGCAGTTATTTAGAGCTAAAAGATTTAAATTCTCATATTGATTAAGCCCTGATAGATAAGCGTTAGTTAATCTTTCCATTGTTTTGTGGACCAAATTAGGTTTAAGTATAAGGTCTGCTAACACTTTTTCTGGCTCCCACCATCTTACTAATTCATCCCAGGGAGCAAACCAGAATCCTGGAATTCCCTTCTTTTCTACTTTTAGAATACCGTCAAATATATCTAGCATACTTTCAAACATCTCATCAGTAGCTTTTTTATCAAAAGATACTTTGGGATTTTTTATTTTTTCAATATCTTCTTCTTTTTCAATTTGGGGTCTAAATTCTCTTGAATAAATATCACTAATCTCATCAGTTTTGGATATTTTAACCTGCTCTAATATTCCAAAACCGGTATCATTAACTACCAAATAACATGGTATAGTGGGTTCTACTACCATATCTACCCTCATATGTTCCCACTGATATATGGTTCTTCTTAGCCTTGTCTCTAAAAATTTTGAAAATTCTGTACCAGTTTTAAGAGTTAGCTCATCATCTACATTCATCTCATGCCATGGTATTTCATTAACCCACACAAGTGGTCTTACCTCTTTTAAGCTATTTAAATTCTTCCAAAATTTAATTTTCTCTTTATGTATGGGAAGTTCTGCTATTTCAGATTTTCTTTTTGCTAGCTCTCTTAAAATTTTTTTATCTCTATTTGAAATGATATAATCTTTAAATTTTTTTATCGGGTCAGCAAAACTTAGTTTTCCATAAGGATAATAATCAGCTAATTCTTCCATGAGTTGGGACCCCTTTACAAGTTTAAAAATATTAAAAAATAAATAAAATAATTAAGTTAATCTTTTTATATAATTTTTTTATTTATTATAAATTTTTCCATATTTAAAAGCTGTCTCATACATAGTAAGTATATTTTCTAAAGGTATTTCACTAAGTAAATGCTGGGTAGGTCCTATAACAAACCCACCCTTATCTTTAAATAATTTTATTCTTGATATTACTTCTCTTTTAACATCCTCTGTAGAACCAAAAGGTAATGTTTTTTGGGTATCTATAGAGCCCTGCAGGACAACTTTTCCAGCATATCTTTTTGCAAGGCTTTCAAAATCCATATCATAAGCTCTTATCTGAACTGGTTCTATTGCAGTAAGACCAAGTTCAATTAAATCATCAAGCACATAAGTTATTGAACCACAGGAGTGCTGAGTTATATAAAGGTCATATTCTTTAGCCAGTGAATATAATCTTTTAACATGTGGTTTTATTAGCTTTCTCCACATTGATAGGCTTACCAGAGGTCCTTTTTGTTGTCCATAATCATCCCCAGTAAAAAATATATCTACATATCCGCTGCCTTTTTCAAACATTATCTTAGAACATTTATAAAAAAAATCTGTTATTTTTTCCATAACCTTGAAAGCTACATCAGGTTTATCAACCATCATCATCATAAATTTTTCCATTCCTACCAAATCAGTGGCAGCACCAAAAAACCATCCCCAATGACCACCGTAAACTGCATAACCTTCTTCCCTAAATCTTTTTGCCTCTTCCACATAAATGTCATAATCGTAATATTCAGGCTTGGGCCAATTGTAGTTTTCAACATCTTTTATTGTTTCTGCACTGGCTAGTGGATGCTCAACGGCGTAACCGAAATCTACACCTTCTCTTGGAATCCAAAAGCAATCTGTTCTCTTACAGTCAGAAGTCCTCATCTCTGGACCAATCCATTTTGGTCTTGCCCATCTAAAGTCAATATGAAAATATTTCATAAGTTCAAGTTGATCTTTTAGTTCTATCTTTTTTACTAATGCATCATATACTGGCTCATCTGCGCAGAAGTCAATTGGTATTCTATCTGGAATTTGAAAATTATAAGTTTCTACAACTCTATCTCTCGGTATCATTTCAAACCCTCTCCCATATAGGTTTAATCTCTATTTGCTATTAGATCTACTAAGGCATTTTCCATGCCTCTAAGATATTTAAAAGTTTCAAATATGGGCATTCTATATTGCCACAAATATAATATTCATTCCCATATTTCTTACTTTTTATTAGATCTGAAAGTAAAAATAATCTACATAAAAAACTATTAGCTAACTCTAATAATAATCTTTACGCAATTTTCTAATCTTTTATCTGCTATTTCAAAAGCTTTTTCTATTTCATCTAAATTAAAAGTGTGGGTAATTATTGATTTGACATCTAACATTTTTCTCTCAACCAATTTAATAACATCTCCAAAAACATTTGCAGACCTGTAAGTTCCTTTCACATTGATTTCCCTATCTATTATTTCCTTTGTTCTCAATGGAGTAACACCATCAAAAATTCCAACCATTGCAATAGTTCCACCCCTCTTAGCTAAAAAGATGGAGCTTGATATAACAGTTTCTACCCCAGTACATTCAAATACTACATCATACTCATTATCACAGTCAGAATTTGCCAGAGCCTGAACTATATCTTTATTATTTGTATTTAAAGTAAAATCTGCACCTAACTTTTTTGCTAAAGATAATCTATAACTATCTACATCTAATACACATACAGGAAAAGAACCTGAAATTTTAGCTATTTGAAGTATCAGAAGGCCAATTGGACCTGCCCCTAATATCAGGGAGCTCATAGAAGGCTTAAGATCTGATTTTATTACTGCATAGAATGCTACTGAAGAAGGCTCTATAAGGGCTCCTTCATCAAAAGAAATACAATCAGGCAGCCTGTAAACCAAATCTGCTTTATGTGAAATATATTCTACAAAAGCACCGTCTACAGGAGGAGTTGCTAAAAATTTCACACTCCTACATAAATTATATCTTCCGGATTTACAATATATGCACCTGCCGCAAGTTATTCCGGGTTCTACTGCAACCCTGTCCCCAACATCTAAGTTTTCAACTTTTTTACCCTTTTTTTCTACTATACCAGATAACTCATGTCCTAAAATAAAAGGTCTTGTGATAGGTCTTCTTTTAGTTCCACCTGTCCTATAGTATAGGACATCACTTCCACATATCCCTACTGATTTAACTTTAATTAAAACTTCATCTTCTTTAATTTCAGGCTTGTCTTTTGTAGATAAAACCAAATTTCTTGCACCATCTAAATATGCCACCTTTATTTTCTCATTTGTCATATTATCTTTCACAATATCCCTTCTAGAATTTTCATAACCATTTTTTATTTAGCATTATCAAGGATTTATAACAACCTTTATTGCATCCCCAGCCATCACTATATTAATCCCTTCTACAATGTTATCTAAAGGGAATTTATGTGTAATGTACTTAGATGCCAATATTTTTTTATTTTCAATTAAATTTATTGCAGTGTGTGAGTGATATCTATTGGACGAAAAAGAACCCATTAATCTCGCTTCTTTGTAATGTATTATATTTGTGTCAACATTATCTAAAAATGCATTCTTGGGAAGACCACCAAAATAACAGATTTTACCTCTAATACCCACTAAATCTAATGCTAATTTTTGAGCCTCAGGAGAAGAGCAAGCAACTATTACTATATCAATACCCTCATCCTTGGTAATTTTACTAATCTCTTTTCTTATATCTATTTCATTTAATATAAAGTAGTTATCTGCATTAAATCTTCTAGCAAGCTCCATTCTTTTTTTAGATTGGTAATTTGCAATTATAACTTTGCTTGCACCTCTAAGCTTTGATAGCTCAATATGCATGCACCCAATGGGCCCAGCACCTATAATTAATACAGTATCCCCAAACTTTACATCTATAAGTTCCTGTGCATTTATGCAACAAGCAAGAGGTTCAACAAGCGACATTTCATCTAAATTAGCATCATTTCTTAATTTTATAATATTACCCTGCAGAACTGCTTCGCCTGGGATAAGAATATATTCTGCAAATCCACCAGGATAATAATATCCTATAGCTCTTCTATTTATATTACATAAATTTACTCTTCCACTTAAACAATACTTACAATAGCCGCAACCTACTTCAGTTGTTATTGCTACCTTATCACCTTTTTTTATATTTTTTACATTTTCTCCAACCTCTTCCACTATACCTGAAATTTCATGACCGGTTATGTGAGGTGGTGTTATAGCTCTATGACCACTTTTAAAAATTCTCACATCAGTGCCACAAATAGCACAGGATTTTACTCTAACAAGTACTTCGCTTCTACCTGGTATTGGCTTTTTTATTTCTTCTATACGTATATCACCTGGACCATAAAATAATGCTGCTTTCATATTGTAACCTTTATCACACTAATCTTTAATACTTCGTTATTTATAATTTCATCAAAATTATTCTTAAATATAATTTTAAAAAATCAAATTAATAGTTTTTTTCTACATTTCCATTTTTTATTATTAATCCATATCTATGTCGCATTCTTCTAAATTAAGCGGATATCTTCCACAGTCTTTAATCAAACTTATAAAATAATCATAATTTCCAGCGGAAACATTCCCTGGAACCGAATGATCAGCACCTGGCATAAATCCCCCACCTTTTGCAGCATTAAGTCTATAAAGTAAATCTTTTTTTATATTATCTTTTGAACCTGGCAATACATTTAATGCATCCATATTTCCCAAATAAGCAAGTTTATTTTTATATTTTTTCTTTAGTTCAACGGCATCCATACCTGCTTTTACTTCTAAAGTATGGTATGCATCTATTCCTGCTTCAATTAAATCATCAAGTATTGCTCTACTATCACCACATCCATGGTAAATAAGAATAGCTCCTCTTTTATGAAATTCATTGCACATTTTTTTAACCACAGGGTAAAATATTTCTTTCCATAATTTTGGAGAAAAAAGCATACCATTTTTATAAGCTACATCCCCCCAAATAAATAAACCTTTTATATCCTTAAATTCATCAAGCTGTCTTTCCCCAATTTCTATCATAAAATCGCCAATTCTTTTCACAAATTTCTTTATTTTTTCTGGGCAGGTAGCTAAATCCATATATACATCTTCAGATCCCCTCATTCTCCATAAAGCTTCATGACCCTCACAAACCGAACCGAATATGCATATTTTATCTTTAGCTTCTTCTATAGCTTTAGAAAAACTAGGAAGAGGGGTAAATCCATCTCCAGAAATTATATCCTGGCGGGTTTTATAATACCTGTCCTTATCTTTAGGGTCATCAAATTCAAAACTTTCATATTTATCTGGAGACTTAATGGAGAAATCCAAATATCTTGGCATTGGAGCATAATCAAACTTCTTTAAGGTACAGCCAAACCCACTCTTCCATACTGTATAATCATCTCCTTTTTCAAGTATTTGGCATGATTTTTTCTTAGGGTCCATGTTAGGGGAAATAACCATCATGTCCATATCATAATAGTAGTAGATATTAGTATTACTGGGTAGATTTTTTTCTTTAACCCATCTACTAATAAATTCAGCCCAGAAAAAATCATGAAGAGGTATTCTATCAGGTTCAATGCATTTTAATGTCTTTGTTACCCTTTCTACTTTTTTCTTAACATCTGATAGATTATATTTCATTTTTATACCCATTCCTTTCGCTTCGCTCAAGGCACAAAACGGGATGAAAACCATTGTCCTTAAGCATATTTTATTTTATAAATATATATTGCCAATTTGATTTTCTTTCAGACTTAATCTCCCTACAGAAAAATAATTAAAAAAATTATTAAATTTTTATTAAATTCATATTTTAAAAAAGGTAATATTTAAGACCATTTGTATTTAACATCTAAATAGGTTGGGAACTTATCAGTTTTCCTGACCATATATCTAGGTATATTAATACCAATATATTATATAGTGAGACTCAATAATTAATTATCCTAATCCTGGTGAAAAACTTCTTCCATTTCAGCCCACCATTCTCCTTTTTTTCGAGTATCTAATGGTTCTTGCATAGGCATACAAACATCCCACCATTCCTGTGTTGTTGAATCAGCTGCCATTTTTGCCATATCGGATTCATAATTTTTACCTATATACTCAAAATAGCTAAAAAGATATCCATCCTTATGGAAAATGGAATAATTTATTATATTACATTCAGTTATCATCTTTGCTACCTCTGGCCAAATATTTGCGTGTATTTTCTTATATTCTTCTAACTTTTTAGTTTTTATTTTAATTACTGAACCATATCTCTTCACTAATACCTCCCCTCACAATAAAGTTTACAACTTAATAAAAATATATCTTAACATGAAGCCTATTCAATTATTTCAAGCAGTTTTTTATCCTTTTACAGCTCCTAATGTTAAACCCTTAACTAAGTTACGCTGAACTAATATTACAAATATAATTGCTGGTATTAGCATAATCACAGACATTGCACACATACCCCTCCAATCAGAAACAAACTCACCGGTAAAATCAAATAATCCTACAGGGAAAGTCTTCGATGCAGTGGTTCGCGTGATAACACTAGCTATAGCAAATTCATTCCAAGATGTAAGAAAAGCAAATATTCCACTAGCTCCAATTCCTGGCAATATTAATGGCAAATTTACTTTTAAAAATGCTCCCCACCTAGAGCAACCATCAATAAATGCTGCATCATTTAATTCTTTAGGTATTTCTCCAAAAAACCCTGTCATTAACCATACCGTAAAAGGAATATTCATAGCAGTATATGCAATAATTAGCCCATATATCTTGTCTGAAAATCCTACTCTTGTAAATAAAATTAGTAGTGGAAGGCTAAGTGCTATCCCAGGAACTGCTCTTGCTAACATAAAGCTTAAAAAAATACTGTCTTTTCCCTTAAATTTAAAACTTGAGAAGATAAATGCTGCAAGCGTGCCAATGAACAAGGCTAAAAATGTGCTTGCAACAGATGCTATTATGGAGTTTCGAGCATAATCCATAAAAGGTACGGAGTGCCCAAAGCCAAATTCTCCAGCAGATTCAACGTAACCTAGTAAAGCTGCGTAAGAACTAAAACTTAGATCTTGAGGCATCCATACAGGTGGTCGTGCATTTATTTCAATATTTGGACGCATAGATGTTAAAACTATCCAAAGTGCAGGCATGAAAAAAATTAAGAGTACTATAATTAATATAATATTGGATAAAGTATATTTTGATTTTACATATTTTTTTCTTTTCATATTTTCTAAGTCTTTCTTGCTTTTAATAAATTTCTAAAAAGATAAAATGTAAATGCAAATGATAATAAAACTACAATAAATGACATTGAACATCCTAAAGCAAATTTTTGACTTACAAAAGCTAGTCTATAAACATAAGTCCATATAAGTTCTGTTCTATGAGCAGGCCCTCCACCTGTCATAATACTTACTAAATCATATGCCTTTGCTATATCAAGTGACCTAACTGCCATAGCAATAAAAATAAAAGGGGAAATAGAAGGAATAGTAATATAACGGAATTTATGCCACTCTGAAGCCCCATCAACATCAGCAGCTTCAAATATTTCTTGTGGTATTGACACAATACCTGCTAGAAATATTATTACCATAAAAGGAGTGCTCATCCAAATTTCTGCAATAATAATTGTAATAAAGCCCAGTGGCTTTTGAACTAACCAAGGAATAATTACTGGATGGCCTGTTATTGAATATAAAATATTGTTTATAAGTCCAACCTGGTCATTAAAAAACCACTTAAATTGAAAACCTACTAAAATAGGGGCAAACATCATAGGCATCATCATTATCGTACGTAGAATACTCTGTACACGAATTACATGGGACATCATGTTAGCAATAATAAGTCCCAAAATAAACTCTACATTAACAGCAACAGCAATATATATAATGGTTTTACCAAATGATTGCCAGAATATGGAGTTTTTAAAAAGAGATATATAATTATTGATACCAGTAAAATTATAACCTGTAGATTTCAGTAATGTAAAATCTGTAAAACTTAAAAATAAAGAATATATCATAGGAATTCCTACCACAAATAAGATTATTAAAACCGCAGGTAGGAGTAACACTACAGGTAAATACTTAGACTCATCCAGTAAAAGTTTATAATTTTTAATATTCTTTTCTAAAATACTATTTCCCTCATTATCTTTCTTATACCTAAATTTATAACTTATTAGAAATTAATTACTATATTAAGTTTATTCTAATTAATAATTTGCAAATACTATTATTTTGGTTGGTATTGATTAATACCAATACCAACCAAAACTTTTCCTTATTTTAACTTATAATCCTATTAGTAGTAACCTGCTTCAGACATCATTTGTTCGACGGCAGCAGCAGCTTCATCTAATCCAGCCTTAGGTTCCTTATCTCCCAATATTATTGCTTGTACTATTGGGTATACAATATCGGAGGCAGGAAGCCATTGTGCTACAAGTGGAGGTGTTCTAAAATCCTCAGCAGCCTGTAATTTGGCTAATTCCAGTCTCTTAACTGCAAGAGGGTCGTCACTTACTCCAGCTTCTTCGATTATTGTGTCCCATACAGAGTTACGAGTAACCAGGATTCCCATTTTAGCTTCAGTATATTGCTGATCATAATTTGTTAAAAATTTAATTAATGCTACAGCTGCTGGGATATTTTTACATGCTTTAGTAATTGAGAATGAATGTTGACCAGCCCATCCACCATGTATTCCTCCATCTCCCATGGGTTGCCTTGCAATATCAAATTCTCCTGCAACCTTACTTGCCTCTGGATCCTGGAAGTAACTATACCAACCATACCATTCAGTATACATAGCAATAATTCCAGTTACCCAGTTCTGTGCTACATCTTCCCATACGAAACTGGTCATTCCAGGAGGCATCGCACCAGCGGCGTATAAGTCCCTTAGCATAGTTACAGCTTTTACTCCTGCTTCACTATTGAATCCAGGTTTCCAATTTTCATCAAAGAATTGCCCACCTTCACTAGTAAGTATTTCATAGAATCGTCCGGTAAGTGCCTCTTCTTTACCAGCAAATTCAGTTGCATACACGCCTGCAGGCAGTATTTTTTGTAGACCTAATGCAGTTTCTTTAAATTCATCCCATGTTTCAGGGACTTTCAGATCAGCTCCAGTTTCCTCTTTAAATTTTGCCTGCATATCAGGATCTTCAAAAATATCTGTACGATAATGCAAACAACTAACATCAAAATGTCTTGGAATAATCCATAGATGCCCATCTCTTTTACCAGAATCTAAAATCATGGGAATAAAGTCAGAAAGCTCTTCTTCAGTCCAATAATCTTCTAAAGGGATTATTCCATCTGTGTCAATATACTGAGTAAAGAAACTCGAATGATCCCAGCATACATCATAATCAACAGTTCCAGCTGCAAAATCAGTTTTTAGTTTCTTATCAATCTGAAATCCATCACCCTTAAATACAATTTCTACTTTTGCACCTGTTTCTTCTTCGAATTTTGGAATTGCTTTATATATCTCCTCATAATTTGCACCACCGATAAAAGCACACTTAATAGTTACACCTTCTAAAGAAACTTCTTCAGCTTCTTCGGCAGGTGCAGCTTCTTCAGCTTCTTCGGCAGGTGCAACTTCTTCTGCTGCTGGTTTTGCTTCCTTCTTACAGCCTGCAAGTGAAAAAGTTGCTATCATAGATACAGTAAGTAGCATTATAAGTAACCACAATAATGACTTTTTCATTTCTTTTTTCCTCCTATCATATTATAGATTATTGATAATTCTCTAATAAATTTCTAATTATCACCCCCTTATAAATGTTTTTCTATCGACATTTAAATCTTTTTATCTCCTACCTCCTCTCTGTTGATTAGAATATTTTTT
>VGAU01000031.1 GCA_016870675.1 Actinomycetota bacterium
AAACTTTAAATTTAATTGTTTCATAAGCATCATTGTCCTATCTATTCCTACTGCAAAGCCTGTAGCAGGAAGTTCCGGGCCACCCAGTTGATTTATTAAATTATCATACCTTCCTCCACCGCCCAGGGCATTCTGCGCGCTATACAGGTCCTCGGATATTATTTCAAATATGGTTTTAGTATAATAATCAAAACCTCTTACCAGATTTTTAGCAGTTCTGTACTTTATTTTAAGGATTTTCAGGCACTCCAGAACTTCTTTAAAATTTCTCTTACACTCGGAACATAAATAAGAAGATACTTCGGGAGATCTGGCTATAATACTCCTGCAGCTATTTTTTTTACAGTCAAAAACCCTTAATGGATTCTTTTCAAACCTATTCCGGCAATCACTGCATAATTTTCCCAGCTCAGGCTTTATATATTTTTTAAATTCAGCAAGAAATTTTCCCCTGCACCTGCTGCACCCCATACTATTTACCAGAAGTATTAATTTTTTAAATCCCAATTTTTTAAAAAACGAATTTAAAATCCAGATAACTTCAGCATCTATGACTGGATTATCTGTACCAATAGACTCTATTCCCAGCTGCCAGAATTCCCTCATTCTTCCCTTTTGCGGTCTTTCGTATCTGAACATATTACCAATATAAAACAATTTAAGTGGCATATTTTCAGAGTATATTTTATTCTCAATAACAGCTCTTACAATTGATGCAGTGCCCTCAGGCCGCAGTGTCAATGATCTTCCTTTCCTATCCATAAAAGTATACATTTCCTTTTGTACGATATCAGTACCTTCACCAATACTTCTGCTGAAAACCTGCGTATATTCAAATGTAGGGGTTATTATTTCGCTGTAATTAAATATTTCAAATATTTTTCGGGCAGTATTTATAATGAAATTTCTATAATCTATATCTTCACCATAAATATCGGCTGTACCTCGGGGAGAACTTAATTTCAAAGTAAATCACCTTTTTCCTTCTTAGTACCTTCTCTTAAAAAACACTCATCCAGATAATAGTTTGATTCCAGTTCATATTCAAGACTGCTGCTCTGACCATGACCAGGATATATTATTAACTGCCTGTCCATTTTCTTTATTTTAGCCAGTGATTTTTTAATCTGCACCGTATTTCCTCCTGGCAAATCAGTACGGCCTATTGCGCCTTTAAAAAGCAGGTCACCTGTAAAAAGATAATTTTCTGTCTTAAGCATTATACTCCCGGGAGTATGTCCGGGAGCATTAATAATTTCAATACCAAAATCAGCAAAATAGCTATAGTCAGCATCTTTTATTAAATTGTAAGTTTTTAATGATAATTCATTTTCACCAAAAAATGAAGAAAAATTCTTTTCAGGGTCCGTAATAATTAATTCTTCAAGTTCATGAATATAAAACGGAATTTTGTAATTTAAAATTATATCACTAACTGCCCCAATGTGATCGTGATGCCCATGAGTATTTAATATAAAATCTGGTTTTATATTATATCCTTCAAGATATTTTTGAATGATATCAAAATCTGCACCCGGGTCTATAATTACATTTACCCCATTCAAAGATAATATATAACAATTGACTTTAAAAAATCCTAATTCTAATCTTTTTAACTTCAATACTAGTCTTTACTTTCTAGGTAATACTCTAAAAGCATCGTAAACTGAATCTATCTCTTTTATATTGTTAATAACATCTTTTAGAATATATTTATTGCTAATTTCTATTAAAAATATAAATTTAACATGACCGCTTTTATCAATTCTTAAAGAATTGGCTCTAAGTATATTCAAGTCATACTCACTTATAACATTAGTAATATCTCTCAGCAGTTTAGTTCTGTCCAGAGCTTCAATCTGTATTTCAGCATTAAATTTATAAGGAGCCTTTTTATCCCAGACGACTTCAATAAATCTTTGCTTTTCAGAACTCATTAAAGTGTTAACATTATTACAGTCACTCCTATGAACTGAAATCCCTTTCCCTCTTGTAATATAGCCCACGATATTATCTCCTGGAACAGGATTACAACACTTTGCAATAGTTACCAGCACTTCTTTCATACCACTGACTTTAATGCCGCTGCTTTCTTTTTCCTCAGCTTCCTTTTTGTGTATATCTTCAATAGTTAACTCTTTTTTAGGCTTTGTCTGGCTTAATTTTTTTACTATTTTGGTAAAAACGTGGTGCGCCGATATCTTATGTGAACCAATACCCCTGAACAGTGTGTCCACTTTCCCAAAATTCATCTCTTTTGCCACTTCTTCAAAAATTTCTGTCGGCACGATTTTAAAAGAAAGGCTGTTTTTCCTTAAAATTTTTAACATTATATCTCTACCTGCATTATATGTTTCCTGTCTCTGCTCTTTACTGAACCATTGTTTTATCTTATTGCGCGCTCTCGAGGTTTTAACAACATTAAGCCAGTCTCTACTTGGCCCCTTTTTAGTTTTCGAAACTATAATTTCTACAATATCACCATTCCCCAGGACGGTCTCAATAGGAACCATATTTCCATTTATTTTTGAACCTATTGTGTTATGCCCAACATCAGTGTGTATCTGATATGCAAAATCAATAGTAGTAGCACCCCTGGGCAAATTTACTACTTTTCCTTTTGGAGTAAATACAAATACTTCTTCTTCAAATAAATCCAGCTTAAGTGATTCCATATAATCCCGGGGATCCTTTAATTCTTTTTGCCAGTCCAGTATTTGTCTTATCCATTCCACCCTTTTATCGAATTCGCTGGGCTTTTTAAACCCACCTTCCTTATATTTATAGTGTGCAGCAATACCATATTCTGCAAATTTATGCATATCAAATGTTCTTATCTGTATTTCCAGAGGCTTACCCTTTGTTCCAATAACTGTTGTATGGAGAGATTGATACATATTAAATTTGGGATTGGCTATGAAGTCTTTAAACCTTCCTGG
This sequence comes from Actinomycetota bacterium, assembly GCA_016870675.1. GTDB lineage: Bacteria > Actinomycetota > Humimicrobiia > Humimicrobiales > Humimicrobiaceae > Hydromicrobium. The sequence goes on from VGAU01000031.1 coordinate 2,940, forward strand.
TACAGGTTTCCATAACGAATGTATTATTCCGAGGACAGCATAGCAGCTTTTAATATCGTTTACTATAATTCTAATTGCAACTATGTCATAAATGTCTTCAAATTTTCTATTTTGTTTTGTAATTTTATTATAAACACTATAATAAGTTTTAATTCTCCCGCTTATATCTACTGGAATTTTCACTTCCTTTAATTTTTTATTAACTATTTTTATTGCCTCATCAACTAATGATTTCCTTTCTTCCAGTTTTTCATTAAACATATCCTTTATTTTCTCGTACTCTTTCGGATACAGGTATTTAAAACTTAAATCTTCTAATTCTGACTTTATTTGATATATCCCTAATCTGTGGGCAATAGGCGCATAAACTTCAAGAGTTTCTATTGAATTTATACGTCTTTTTTCCTCATCTAGCGAGAATAGGGTACGCATATTATGAAGCCTGTCAGCAAGCTTTACCAGTATTATTCTCACATCTTCAGACATTGCGATTATCATTTTTCTTATATTACTTACCTGCTGCTCTTCTTTGCTGGTAAAAACTATTTTATCTAATTTTGTAACCCCATTTATAATATTGGCAGTCTTTTGCCCAAATTCTTTTTTAGCCATTTCCAGACTATAATCTGTATCTTCTATCACATCATGTAAAATCGCTGACACGATAGATATCTGATCCAGCTCAATGTCCGCCAGTATTCCAGCTACTTCAAGAGGATGAACTACAAAAGGCTCACCAGATTTTCTATACTGGTTTTGATGATATTTTTTTGAAATCAGATAAGCCTTATGCAGCAACTCTTCGTCTACATCAGGATTGTAGGCTTTAATTTTTTTTACTAACTTATTATATATAAGATCAGTATTTATATTCTTAATTTTACTATTTAGTTCTAAACTCATCTTTCTTCATTTTTAATTAAAAAATTACTATTATTATAAAACATTTTCGGCTTCTCTAAAATAAGTCTAATATCACAAGTTGTATGGTTTTAAAATCACCCCAAATATTTTCTTCAATTTTGTATAATATATTAATCTTATTACCGGTTATTACCTTCTCCTTGACTCTTTTGTCTATTTTAAACATTATAGCATCAAATATCCTGCCGGATTGCTTGAGTTTTAACTTCACATGTCTTTCTTCCATTAAATAATAAAAATCTATAATAGCGCAGTTTCCTGTTGTAAAACTGGGTTCAGGATTACCTGCTCCAAAAGGCTTGAGTAAATTAATTTCGTTTAAAATTTTCTTATTTATATCTCTAAAGTTTAATTCCAGATCATAGGCAAATTTTTTTTGGGTATCCCTATCCTTAATATTTTTATCAGCAATTTCTAACATCTTCTTATAAAAAGTTTTAAAATTTAAAACATTCATACTTATCCCACAAGCCTGTCTGTGCCCCCCGAAATTCTCAAATAAATCACCAAGAGAAACAAGATTCCCGTATAAATCAAATTTATCGGTGCTTCTTCCAGAACCCTTAAGTTTCCCTTTTATTTCTTTAAATAAAATGGCAGGAATATTAAATCTTTTTACAATATCAGAAGCTACTATTCCCAGTACTCCCTCGTTCCAGTTTTTTGATTTATCTATAAATATTTTCTTTTCCTTAACAATTTTATTAAAATCATTACCAGTAATTATTTCATTTAATATGTCTTTCTGAATATTCTGTCTTTCTTCATTAAAAGAATTAAGGTCATTTATTATTTTATCTAAAATATCTCCTTCTTTACTTAAAAGATTAAAACTGCTCTGGGCATTTTTTATTCTGCCAGCCGCATTCAGTCTGGGAGCTATTATAAATCCTATGTCGTATTCACTTATATTTTTCTTATCCTTTATTACTGCATTTATCATTTTTTTAAGGCCAGGGTTGACAGTTTTATCAAGCATTTTAAGACCTTTTTTAACCATTACCCTGTTTTCATCAACCAGAGGCATTATGTCCGCAATAGTTGCTATGGCTACAAGATCCAGGAGATTGGTCAGATAGTCTTTTTTAAATTTTTTCTTATAGTCCTCATCCAGTTCCCTCAAAATGCTTATAATAAATTTAAAAGTAACACCGGCACCACTTAAATGTTCGAATGGATATACAGAACCTTTAAGCTTGGGGTTAATTATTATATAATTCTCTTGCTTTAAATCAAAATCAACTGATTGGTTATGATGATCGCAAACTATTACATCAGGACCCGGGCTATCTTGAATAAATTTTTGTACTTCTGCGCTATTTGTGCCGCAATCAACACATATCATCAAACTATACTTGCCACTTGCAGAAACTTTTTTATAAAAATCAAGGCTCAAATCATAACCTTCATTAAACCTGTCAGGGATATAGACCTCCACATTTAAGCCTAATTTCTTCAGGAATTTATATATAAGTGAAGCGCTGATAATTCCATCTGCGTCGTAATCTCCGAATATTAATATATCTTCTTTTCCGTAGATTGCTTTTTTCATTCTCTCGGTACCCGTACCGATACCGGGAAGCATTCTAAAGTCGTGCAATTGATTTAAGGTTGGCTTCAGGAAAGATATTATTTCTTCATCGGTATTTATATTTCTACCAGCAAGTATATTTATTAAAACTGTGCTATAGCCAATTCTTGTTAAGAGTTTTTTACTGACTTTTTTATTTATTCTGCATTGCCAATTTGCAGGAAAATTTGTCATTGTTATTTCTTATACTTTGGAAATCTATTATTCCATGCCACCACAATAGGGCTGGCAATAAATATGGAAGAATATGTTCCAGTTACTATTCCAACAGTAAGCGCTAAAGCAAAATCCTTTAATGCTGCAGTTCCTAATATAAGAAGTAAAATTATAGGAATTAATGTAGTAAGAGAAGTATTTATTGATCTGGATAAAATTTTATTTATGGAATCATTTACTACTTTAATATAGCCCAACTTTCTAGTCGTAGGAGTATTTTCTCTTATCCTGTCAAAAACAACAATGGTATCATTTATTGAATAACCAATTATAGTAAGTATTGCAGCTATGGTTGAAGTATTAATTTCACGGTTTAAAATAGCATAGACCCCAAGAGTTACCAGTACATCATGAACCAGTGCTAAAATTGCTGCAGCCCCAAACCTGAATTCAAATCTGATCCAAATATATATTAAAATTCCAACAATACCGATACCAACAGCTATAAAAGCATATTTGGTTATTTGTTTCCCAAAGCCAGGGTCTACATTTCTATCCTGAAGTAGCGTTCCGGTTGTCCCAATTTTTTCATCTAAAGAATCGAGTATTTCATTTTTAACTTCTGTATTAATAGGAGTTGTTCTTAATATAAATTTATTGGATTCGGTTCGTTGAAGTATGGCATTTCTAAAACCTATATCATTCATAACACTGCGTACTTCGGTAACATCTACATCTCTTGTAAATTCCACTTCCATTAAAGAACCGCCAAGAAAGTCAATGCCTAAATTAAAGCCGCCTTGAATAAAATAACCAGCTATACCAGCTATTATCATCACTAATGATATAATAATCCATATTTTACTTTTTCCGATAAAATCAAAATTATAATTTCTAAACCTCAAATATTACTCACTACTCCTTCTTCTAACACCTAAAAATCCGGGCGTGTTTATTCTTGAGATACCCGACATCAGGAATATAATAGACCTGGTAAATAATAGACTGACTACCATACTTATCACAACACCCAGACTTAAAGTAACCGCAAAACCTCTTATTGGACCGGTGCCAAACCTATATAATGCCGCTGCTGTAATTAAAGTGGTTACATTAGAATCGACAATAGTTCTTAACGCATTCTTAAAGCCGTATCCGATAGCAATCCTTGGAGATTTAGACTTTATTATTTCCTCTTTTATTCTTTCAAAAATAATTACATTTGCATCCACTGCCATTCCTATGGTCAATATAATTCCGGCAATTCCCGGTAGTGTCAGAGCTGCGCCGATCCCTGAGATTATGCCCCAGAATATTATAATATAGATTATCAGGCCTAAAGCCGAATAAATCCCCAAACCCTTATAATAAAATAACATAAATACTATAATTAGAATAAAGCCAATTATCCCGGCATATAAACCCTTGTTTAAAGAATCCATTCCAAGAGTAGGTCCGACAAAGGTGACCTCTTCTTCGTGCAAATTTACAGGCAATGCTCCAGTCTGCAGAACAAGCTCGACATTTTTTGCTTCTTCTATACTATCGATACCGGTAATTTCTGCATCCCCATCCGTGATTGGAACCTTTATATACGGTGCGGATTTAATTTCCTCATCCAGCACTATGGCCAGATTCCTGCCAATATTTTCCGAAGTAATTTCTTTAAATATTCCTACTCCTTCATCTTTAAAACTTAAAGCAACTCTTATCTCCCCGTATGTGTCATAACCGGCAGCAACTTTTGCTAATTTATCCCCTGTTAGAAGTACCTGCCCAACCAATGTTGCGGCACCAGTTCTGGAATCAACCAATATTTCTCCTGTCTCACTTCCATCTTCATAATCAACCAGCAGCAGCTCTCTCGTTTCAGGTTTATAAATTATTTTTCCTATAACTTTTTCCGGATCAATATTAATATCCACATTAATTTCAGAACCATCACCAGTGCTACTTACTTCTGCATCCGTTTCCTGATTATCCTCTCCACTGTATTTAACCAGCAACATTTCTTCACTTTCAGGATCACTTAATAATTCTCCATCTATTTCATACAGGTTTCCGCTAACCAATGCATTTATATCATCAACCAGTAAGACTTTTTCGGCGTCAGGATCAATTACTAACTCACCCTTTTCATAATCGAATTTTAAAGTGTCCCAGTTCTGATTCTTTATAGAGATAAATGTTCCTGTAACCAGCCTGAATTCAAGCTGGGCAGTTTTCCCTATGATTTCTTTTGCTTTGCCTGGATCTTTTTCGCCTGGAATCTGGATCACAATATTATTTGATAAATCTTTAGTGACTAACGGCTCTGAAAGACCAAGCCTGTCTATCCTATCCATTATAATAAACATGGCTTGATCCAGGGATTGGGTGGTTACTTCTTCTCCGCCTCTTTCTGTAGGTTTTAAAATAATCTGGGTGCCGCCTTTAAGGTCAAGCCCCAGATTTATGGATTCTTTAAGGAGACCCAGATTTATGGGTTCTTTAAGGAGACCCAGATTTATGGGTTCTTTAAGTATATAATAAAGACTTACACTTATCATTGCTATAAATATTGCAATAATAGTTATATGAACTTTTTTATTTCTCATATTTTTTATTGACTTGCTTTCCTGGAAACAGCGCTCTTATTTACTTTTATATCAACGCCACTGGCAATGGTCATTATAATTACATCTTCCCTGATATCTTTAATCCTGCCATGAATACCCCCTATGGTAACCACTTCATCGCCTCTTTGTAGACTGGACATTAATTCCTGAGCTTTTTTGGATCTTGTACGCTGTGGTCTTATAAGTAGAAAATAAAATGCCACCACTAGAATTGCAAGCCAGATCCATGTTCCATAGCTTGTAAATATATTCGCAAAGCCAGTGGGTTCCTGTGTTTCAGTTCCTTCAGTTGTTGCTCCTTCATTGGTCTGTGTTACCGGAAGACAGGCAACAAACAAAGACCCTACACATATTATCATTACACTGATAATTAAAATGCTGATAACCCTTTTAGATAATTTCATATTCACCCCTTAAAAATTTTTTAAAAATCAAATATTACCATTATAACTTTTTTAAAAATTTTGCAAATAAATAATTTATTTTATTTTTCATTTCTATTGTATTTATTTATAAAATCCAATCTGAAACTTTCAAAATCTCCTGATATTATAGCATCTCTTGATTGATTGACTAAATTAAAAATAAAATACAGATTATGAATTGTAAGAAGCACGCTTGATAGTATTTCTTTGCTTTTAAACAAATGTTTAATATAAGATCTTGTGTAATTTCTGCAAGTATAGCAATTGCATTTTTCATCCAGTGGATTGAAATCACAAGTATATTTTTTATTTTTTATATTTATCCTTCCTACATATGTAAAAGCACTGCCATTTCTGGAAATTCTTGTAGGCATTGCACAATCAAACATATCTACTCCACTGCTTATAGCTTCCACTATTCCTACCGGGTCACCCAATCCCATAAAATATAGCGGTTTTTTATTATCCAAAAATTCAACAGTATAGTTTAAAATATCAATAGTTTGAGCTCTTTTTTCACCTACACTTAATCCACCTATTGCTATGCCGTCAAAGTCCATCCCGGATATGGACTGGGCGCAAAATTTTCTTAAATTCTTTATAAATCCACCCTGAACTATACCAAATATCCTTGCCTTTTCATCAAAATTAATTTTATTTTTTACCTTTAAAGAGACCTCCGCCCACTTAAGGGTTCTTTTAGCCGCATTAAGAGTATAGTTATAATCTTCATTAAAAGGGATGCATTCATCAAGAACCATAATAATATCCGAGCCTATCTGATACTGCATTTTTATTACATCTTCGGGAGTAAAAAAATGACTTGATCCATCTATAATTGATTTGAATTCCACTCCATTATCAACAATTTTTCTTATTTTGCTAAGGCTGAATACTTGAAATCCCCCACTGTCAGTCAAAATAGTCCTCGTCCAGTTCATAAATTTATGGAGCCCGCCTGCTTTTTTAATTACCTTAATTCCTGGCTGAAGATAAAGATGATACAGGTTGCCAAGTATGATTCCACATCCTGCATCATAAAGCTGCTCATTGGTAACTGCTTTAACTGTTGCTTTGGTACCTACGGGCATAAATACTGGTGTCCTGATGATTCCTCTTTTTGTAGTCATTATTCCTGCCCTGGCAGATGACTTGTTATCTTTTTTTATAACTTTGAAAAAATCCATTCCTTTTCTGTTTAAATTATCTCTTTATATTATTTCGCGCTTAATTATTACTTTCAGGTATTTTACAAAATTTATTGTTTTTTAAAATTTAGTGGTTTTATCTACGATATTTAAAGCAGGATATAATATTGATACTGTTGAAATGGGCACATTGCTTATTTTATAATCAATTTTGTTGAATTTAATGATTCAAGTTTTTCTGCAGATTTAAACCTTTTTTCTGATTCTTTTAAAATCATCAGCATCATATCGCTGTATGATATATTCCTAATTTTTGCCATTTTAGCCAGATGCCCATCCCAGCACCATCCGGGATTAGGATTAACCTCAAGAAGCTTTGGTTCCCCCTCTGATGTAAGTCTCCAGTCCAAACGCGCATAATCCTTACAACCAAGTCTTTCAAATAATCTCAATGAACAATCAATAATAAACCTTTCTGTTTCTAATGGTAATTCAGCAGGAATAGATTTTATTTTCCAGTAAGGCGAATCCTGTAACCATTTTGCTTCATAACCACAAATTCTTGGCAGTTCAGGTGGAAGTTCAGAATAATCCTCTTCAATTATTGGCAAAACTGTATAAGAGTCGGGAAAATTTCCAATTATTCCTACACTTAAATCTTTTCCTGAAAGAAATTCCTCGATTAGAATAGGTTTGTCATATCCAAGTTTATCCCTGATCTCTGAAATTACATTTAAAGTCTTCTCAATACTATAAACTACATTTCTCTGGGTTATTCCAAAACTTGAATCACCAAAGTTAGGCTTAATAATCATTGGAAAATCAAAAGGAACCTCAAAAGAAGTGTCTCCGGATTTTATAAAAAAAGCCTGCGGGGTCGGAATCCCCATTTCCTCTGCAATACCTCTTATTAGTGATTTATCATAGCAATGAGCTAAGCACTGCGGTTCGGATCCAGTATACGGAATCCCCAGAACATCTAGCAGAGCTGGTATATGAAGTTCCTTTGTTGCATCATTACAGTATCCCTCATCACAAAGATTAAATACAAAATCAATCTTTCCTTTTTCCTGCATTTTGATAAGATCTTTAATCATTGTCTCATGACTATCAAGGTAATGAAACTTATAATTATAATTCTTTTCAATATCTCTTAAAGAATCCTTGAGCTGATCAATAGTATATAAATCATCATCATCAAACATATAAAATGGTTTCAGGATATCAATCTTACTGGGATCACCCAATAGAATTACAACGTTTTTCAAATGAGGTTTTTTAATTTTTATAGGTGACCATTCTTTCTTCGCAATAGCCGAGATGATTATTCTTCTTTCGGTCATACCCAGATCCTGATTTCTCTTTGAATCCGGTGTTATTGTACCATGTGAAATAATATTACTGAATCCTGCTTGCTTCAGGAATTCAATTATTTCATCTTTAGCATAAAGCCTTTCAGCATAAAATTGATCTGCAATCACTCCATTGTCAACATCATTTATTATTTCTCTTGATATTAAACGGGTTTTATCAAAAGATAGTGAGCGTTCACGACATACAAAATACTTTTTATCTATCCATTCCCATGACCTGGATTTAATATTTTCCTTTAAATAATCTCCGTCGGATAAATCGATTAAAAATCGGCCCCAGGGTTTTAATACCCTTAAAACTTCCTTAAGTACCATCATATCTTCTTTAGAAGTTTCAAAATACCCAAAGCTGTTACCCAGGATCATAACTACATCAAATGTGTCAGGAGAATAGGGCAATTTTCTTGCATCACCTTCTCTGAATTTAATTGTCAAGCTTTCCTTCTTTGCCCTTTGAATTAAGTAATGGGACCTATCCAGTCCTTCGACATGCTTAAATCCCCTGTTTGCAAGTTCTATACAATGACGTCCCTGCCCGCAGCACAAGTCTAGTATTTTGTCTTCCGGGGATAAATTTAGAATTTTTATGAATAAATCTACTTCTTTCCTGGTAATCTGTTTATCATCTACAACATCGCCATCGGTTTTTAAATAAGTTGAGTTAAAAATAGTCTTCCACCAATCAGGCTTTAGATAATCTTCCAGATTCGATATTGGCCCGATTGTTTTTCTATAAGAATTTGAATTGGTACTCTTTTGGGGAGGTTCGCAACTTGAAGAATCTCCTTTCATTTATTACACCTCTTTTTAAATAAAATTTTTATATAATTTTTTTTAATATTAATACTTTTATTTCATTTGTAAACTAAAATTTAAAAAATTTTTT
>VGAU01000032.1 GCA_016870675.1 Actinomycetota bacterium
CATCACCGCCAAATACCCACACTGATTTTTTAATTAAATAATCCTTAAGTTCCAGTATTTTTTCCCCAATCTCATTAGATTTCCTGTCGCCGAGATCTCCACCCAGTAGTTTTAAAATTTTTACAGTAGATTCCCTGTTTATCTCGTCATCTTCTCTACCTGAAATCCATTCACTCATAGCCATTTTTACCAGAGGGTTTATATTTATTTTAGACAGTTCTCTCATATAATCTTCAATTTTATTTCGAAGTTGCTTTATGGCTAAAACCATTCCGTATCCATATTCAGCATTATCTTCAAATAAGGAATTTGCCCATGCCGGTCCTTTACCTTTTGTATTAATAGTATAGGGAGCTGAAGGAGCCGAACCACCCCAGATAGATGAGCATCCTGTGGCATTTGCTATCAACATTCTGTCTCCAAACAGTTGGGTAACCAGTTTTGCATATGGAGTTTCGCCACATCCTGCGCATGCACCTGAAAATTCAAACAATGGTCTCCTAAATTGACTTCCCTTGACAGTATCAGCAGGCACAATATCTTCCTTTACTGGGATTTTTGAAGCAAAATCCCAGTTTTTAATTTGAGCTTTCTGTGAGTCCAGCGGTTTCATAACAAGGGCTTTATTTTTAGCCGGACAGATATTTACACAGTTCCCGCATCCGGTACAATCAAGTGTACTGACCTGTATTCTATATGCAAACTGCTCAAGACCTTTCCCTTTTGCCCCTACGGTTTCAAATTCCCCGGGAGCATTCTTTACTTCTTCACCGGTGAGCAGTACCGGTCTTATAACCGCATGAGGGCATATATACGAGCATTGATTACACTGTATGCAATTATCCTTCTGCCATTCCGGCACATTTACTGCTATGCCCCTTTTCTCATAAGCTGCAGTCCCCTGCGGAAATGTCCCATCCTCAGCCCCTATAAATGCGCTGACCGGGATGCTGTCGCCTTCCTGCCTGTTTATCACTCTTAAGATATTTTTTATGAAGTCCGGTTCCTGGGCTCCTGCAACATCCTCCACTTCTACTGCATCTTTCCAGCTGTCAGGAATTTTTACTTTCTTCAGTGATTCTATCCCACTGTCTACTGCCCGGTAGTTCATCTGTACAATTTTCTCACCTTTTTGCCCATAGGTTTTCTCTATTGCTTCCTTCATATATTTTACTGCATCATCTAAAGGTATAACTTTTGCAAGTTTAAAGAAGGCAGACTGCATAATCATATTTATCCTGCTGCCCAATCCAATCTCAGCCGCTATATCAGTGGCATCAATTATATAAAAATCTATATTATGCCCGGAAAGATACTTCTTGATGCTTGCAGGCAGTTTCCTGTCCAGGTCGCGGGCGCTCCACTGACAGTTTAAAAGAAAGGTCCCACCGTCTTTTAATCCTTTAAGTAAATCATATTGCCCTATGTAAGCCTGATTATGACAGGCTACAAAATCAGCATCGCTGATCAGGTAAGTTGACCTGATTGGATTCTTTCCAAATCTCAAATGAGACACTGTCAGGCCGCCGGATTTTTTAGAATCATAAGCAAAGTAACCCTGAGCATAAAGGTCAGTATTATCACCAATTATCTTAATAGCATTTTTATTTGCTCCAACCGTACCATCAGAGCCCAAACCCCAGAATTTGCATCTTATAGTTCCTTCGGGAGCAGTCTCAATCTCCTCTTTAACTTCAAGAGATGTGTGAGTAACATCATCATTTATGCCTATGTTAAATCCATTTTTAGGACTTGCCAGTTTTAAATTATCAAATACAGCTTTTATTTGGCCCGGAGTGGTATCCTTCGAACCGAGTCCATATCTTCCACCCACAATAACAGGTTTATCTTCCACTTCATAAAATGCAGTTTTGACATCCAGGTATAACGGTTCACCTATTGCACCCGGCTCTTTTGTCCTGTCCAGAACAGCAATCTTCCTGGCGGTTTTTGGTATTGACTGTAGGAAAAATTCAGTAGAAAAAGGCCTGTAAAGATGAACCTTTACCACTCCTACTTTTTCACCTGATTTATTTAGATACTCTACAGTTTCATCTATAGTATCCGTAACTGAACCAATCGCCACAATTACGTATTCTGCATCTTTTGCCCCTACATAATTAAATAGCTTATATTCTCTTCCGGTTAATTTACTAATCTTATTCATATAATCTAAAACTATTTCCGGAACTTTACTGTAAAAACTATTTGATGATTCCCTTGCCTGGAAAAATATGTCAGGATTCTGAGCCGTGCCCCTGGTAACCGGATGCTCAGGATTCAAAGCTCTTTCTCTGAACTGCCTTAATGCATCCTCATCAATCAGCTTTTTAAAATCCTCATACTCAATAACTTCAATTTTTTGAATTTCATGTGAACTTCTAAAACCGTCAAAGAAGTGCAGGAAAGGTACTCTTGACTTAATTGCAGATAGATGTGCCACCCCTGCAAGATCCATAATTTCCTGTATTGAACCAGAAGCCAAAAGTCCAAAGCCAGTTTGTCTTACAGCCATCACATCTGAATGATCACCAAATATTGAAAGAGCATGAGTTGCTACAGTACGGGCACTCACATGAAATACACCTGGCAGAAGTTCTCCTGAAATTTTATACATATTTGGAATCATCAGAAGAAGTCCCTGAGATGCTGTAAAGGTTGAAGTAAGAGAACCAACCGCAAGTGAGCCGTGCACCGCTCCTGCCGCACCTCCTTCAGATTGAAGCTCGCTCACAATAACGACCTGCCCAAACACATTCTTCCTGCCATGAGCAGCCCACTCATCAACATATTCACCCATAGGGGAAGAAGGAGTGATAGGATAAATAGCCGCTACTTCAGTAAAAGCGTAAGCCACATATGCTGCAGCCATATTTCCATCCATGGTTTTCATGGTTTTCATAAATAATCTACTCCCTGGAAAAATTTTTAAGTATAAACAAGCTTTCAAGCAAACACAAAATCATTGAATTATAACACATTTAATTTATTTTTTTAATAAACTAATTCACGCAGCTGGATAGTTTTAGCTACACGTAGATTAAAGTTCTCTTCTATCAGAAATTGCCCTGCCTATAGTTATCTCATCTGCATATTCCAGGTCACCACCAACAGGAAGTCCGCTTGCCAGTTTAGTAACTTTAACTCCCAGGGGGACTAATATCTTTTTTAAATACATAGCAGTACTTTCACCCTCAACAGTGGGATTTACTGCAATTATTACCTCTTCAATATTATTAGCCTTCACGCGCTCCAGCAGCCTGGGTACTCTTATCTCGTCAGGTCCGACATTTTCTATGGGAGACAGCAGTCCGCCAAGGATATGATACAACCCCTTGTATTCACCAGTTTTTTCAACAATTATTGCATCACTTACTTCCTCGACTATACATATTTTTTTTCTATCCCTGGACTGGTCCCTGCAAATATGACAGATATCTTCTTCGGTCAGACTGTAACATTGACTGCAAAATTTAACCTTTTCCTTCATCTCAATCAGGTTCTTGGAGAATTTTACAATATCGCTATGGGAAAGCTTGAGCAAAAAGAATACAATTCTTTTAGCAGATTTGGGGCCTATTCCCGGAAGTTTTCTGAATTCGTTTATTAAATTTTCTACACTTTTTATATATAAAGCCATCTGTAGTTTACAACTGGTTTAATAATTGTAAATAAATCTATCAAAGTATCTCTGTAATTTACAATTTCCGTTAGAAGAGCCCGGGTATATTCATACCACCGGTAAGGCTTGTCATTTTATTTTTAGCTTCATCTTTTGATTTTTTTATAGCATCATTTATTGCAACCATTACCATATCTTCAACCATTTCCATGTCACCTGAATCAACCATATCCTTATCAATTTTCACTTCTACAATTTCCTGATCACCATTTACTTTCACTTTTACTGCACCACCGCCTGCGGAAGCTTCGAACTCCATTTTTTTTAATTCTTGCTGGATTTCCAGTAATTTTTGCTGCATAATCTTTGCCTGCTTCATCATATTTCCATAGTTTAAACTCAATTTTTACTCCTTTATGTCAAATTTTTTTTCAAAATAATTGAACACATCCTCTTCTGTACGGCTGTTTTCACTACTCCCGTCTTTTGAATTTGAACTATTACTGGCTTTATTTTCTGCATATTCAGCCCTACTTTCTCCGGTTGATTTGCTGCTCGCTTCACTTTCTGCATCACTTATTACATCAATTTTATCCATTTTTTTACCAAGCTCGAATTTAATCTTAAAGTCCTTACCTGTAACTTCTTTTATCACACTGGATATCAACTCGATATTTTTGATTTTATTTAAATGGTCCTTGTGCCATTCTTTTTCTTTATCCAGGTAGAAATACAATGTGCCGTTTTCTATTTTATAAGGCACAGCTTCCGTAAACATAGCGTGAACTGAAATTTTCTTCTTTTTTAAACTTTGTGAGATTTTATCCAGATTATTATTAATCAAACTAATTTCTTCATCTTTTTTTTCTACTCCAGCATCAGCCATTTCTGATTTATGAGCTTTACCCCCACTTACTGTATGTTTGCTCTGGACTTCGACCTCGCTTACCATCTTATTAATTTCATTGCTATTTATAATATCAAAATCATCTTCCTCATTTTCATAAACACTGGTACCAACATCAGCTCTATGATTATGATAATTCTTATTACCTTCTTGCATTGAATTAATTTTATCAATTTCTTTCCTTAAAGATTCTATCTGCGTCTCCATAAGTCTGGTTTTCTTTCCTATTTCTTTTTCATCCAATACAATAAAATTAATGGCTCTGACTACCGCTGACTTGAAAAAGACTTTTGAGCCTTCACCCCATTTGATTTGCTTGAGCAAATCTGTAAACAGTTCCATATAAAACTCTATTTCTTCCTTTTGCATTTTTTTAGCCTGACCCAGATACTTATCTTTATAATCTTCACTTATATTTACAATTTCAAAAGGATTATTGTAATTTTTAATAACATACAAATCATACAGATGATCCAGAAACTCGGATACGAATACTTTAAGGTTTTGATTACTGCCAGTAATTTTATTTACCAGAAGCAAACCCCCGGTCAAGTTCTTTTCAATTAAAATATCTGTAAATTCAAAAAGCATATCAAGATCTGTGACCCCGAGAAGTGAAATAACATCCCTGACTTCAATTTTATCCTCACCAAATGCTGCTAGTTGTTCCAATATGCCATCAGCATCTCTCAGGCTGCCATCTGCATATTTAGAAATTAAGTTCAGAGCTGAATCACTTATGGTTATTTTTTCACTTCTGGCGATTTTCTGCAGTCTCTCTTTGATTTTGTCCATTGGTATTGGAAAGAAATCAAATCTCTGGCATCTTGACATTATAGTAGGAATTACTTTATTTGGTTCAGTGGTAGCCATTATAAATAATACATGTTCAGGAGGCTCTTCCAGAACCTTGAGCAGCGCATTAAAAGCTTCCGTGGTTAACATATGGACTTCATCGATAATATAGACTTTTTTTCTTAGTATATTAGGCAGATATTTTACTTTTTCCCTGAGCTCTCTTATTTCATTTATTCCTCTATTGGAAGCAGCATCGATTTCTACAACATCCATGCTATAGCCATCGGATATACTTATACAATTTTCACATTTATTGCATGGATCCGGCGTAGCCCCTTTAATGCAATTTAAAGCCTTTGCCAATATGCGTGCAGTTGATGTCTTGCCTGTTCCTCTGGGACCGCAAAATATATAACAATGCGATAACCTATTATTGGATATCGCATTTTTAATGGTTCTAACATTGTACTCTTGACCGATTATTTCTCCAAAATCCTGCGGTCTCCACTTTCTATAAAATGAAATGTAACCCATAAAAATATATAGTTATTTTAATTAATAATAATAAATGACCGTGCCCCAGATTTCGATTTATAATAACAAGTGCAACTCATATAGTTAACTCCAGCCAGGCTTCCTTGTGGCACCCGGAGAATATTACTTACCGCTGCTTCCTCTCGGACCTGACGGGGTTTGTAACCCTCCGCCGCACAAGACCCAACCTTCAACATTACTTACATAAGCGCTAAACCTCACTATCATAAACCTCATATCTGTTGATCAGCCTCACTATAGCGGATTGTGAGTTACAGGGCACCGCTAGCTCCCCACCTAGCACGGCCAATTTGATTATATAAAATTAATTAAAAAAATAAAACTAGCTATTGGATAGTTCTCCGGTAAAAATAATTGTTGACCATTTAATTTAAAGGAGTAGAATTCTTATTCAGGTAATTATTCAAACCTGCAAATAAACCATTAAAACAAAATAAAGGCACTTATCCAATACCATTTAAATGATTAAATTTAAGAAAGGGCTTAATAAAACTAAAATTTTTTTAAGTTTCAGTACTCACATGGTAACTGATACTTACGCCAGCTTTATAGTGGGGCTTATCCCAATACTGGCAGTAAAACTGGAACTGTCTCTCTTTTTTGTTGGCATTTTAACTTCAGTAAATTTTATTTCCAATAATCTCGCTCAGCCTGCGTTTGGATACCTTTCAGACAAATACGGCATAAGATACTTCATGATTGCAGGACCGCTGGTTGCCTCTATATTTATAAGCATTCTGGGAGTATCTCCTAATTACTGGTCTATTCTGATCTTTTTATTTTTAGGAAATCTGGGAGTTGCTGCCATTCACCCACCTACTGCAGCCACGGCCAGTCATGTGGGAGGAAGCAGAAAGGGTTTTTTAAATTCCATAATATCTTTTGGGGGGACTGTTGGTTTTTCAGCAGGTTCATTATTCGTTATTTTAATTATAAATAAATTGGGCCTTAAATTTACCCCTCTCGCCGCAATCCCCGGAATAATTATGGCTCTAATTCTTATGAAATTTGATCCGTCCATTTTCATGAGTGGAACTAAAAAAATTGAAGCGAGCTTTACCAAAAAAATTAAAAGATTAAAAAAAGCAAAACTAGGTTTGCTTTTACTAATAATATTTGCTTCTTACTCCAGAGATTTAACTGTTCTATCAATGTTTACCTTTATGCCTTTGTACTTTACCAATCAAGGAGTAAAACTTATAAATTTTGGATATATAATCCTGGTTTTTATCATAATAGGAGGAATTGGCGGCCTTTTTGCCGGTTACTATTCGGATAAAATAAGAAAAAGAACTATGGTAATCCAGGCCGGACTGATTATATCTATCCCTCTTTTCTATTTAATATTCAAAGTACCTCTTAGCATGTCAATAATTTTATTTATTCTAGCCGGGTTTTTTGCTACTTCTACTCTGCCTTTATGTATCAGAGTGGCGCAGGATATATTTCCCGGTAACGTAAGTCTTGCCTCTTCTATGGTCATGGGTGTAAGCGGAGGAATTGCAGCAGCTACTGTTATTCTTGTTGGTAAAATTGCAGATAATATAGGAATGGTAAGGACTATAAACTACGTCTTAATAATACCAATCCTTGCATCTCTGCTGTTACTCTTATTCCCGCTGGTGAGGTCAAGGTACAGGTAGAAAATTGAAATTTCTGTCAGTGCTCCCATTACCCTTATCTTGCAAGCATTAATATTTCCAGAACATCATTTTTATCCAGTCTGACAAAATTGCCCCTCGGTCCCCCTTCTGTACATTTTTCAGCCATCTCCTCCAGTCTGTCGTAAGGAATATTTGCTTCCTTCAGGGTGATGGGCAGTCCAATTTTTTTATAGAATTCTTCCAGCCTCTTTATTCCTTTAAATGCCACTTTTTCAACATTCTTAAAGTCAGCTTCCACATTCCACACTCTTACAGCAAATTGTGCAAATCTTTCCACATCCTGTTTGTATACATATTTCATCCATGCCGGAAAAATAATAGACAGTCCTGCACCATGGGCAATATCATAAATTCCACTAAGTTCGTGTTCTATACCATGTGAAGCCCAATCTCCAATCCTTCCTGTACCCAGTAAGTCATTATGGGCAATAGTACCTGCCCACATAATTTCAGCACGGGCCTGGTAACTATTTGGTTTTTTCAGCACTAAAGGAGTATTACCAATCACTGTTTCTAATGTGGCCTCACACAATCTGTCAGTAAGATCAACATTTTGAACTCTTGTGAAATACCTTTCCATCACATGAGCCATTATATCCGATACTCCACAAGCAGTCTGGTAAGGAGGAAGAGTATATGAAATCTCCGGATTCAATATGGCAAACTTTGGCCGCAACATTTCACTTTCAAACGCTCTTTTATAGGAGCCTTCCTCTTTTGTGATCACTGAAGCACCGCTGGTCTCACTACCGGCAGCAGGTATGGTAAGAACCACTCCCAGAGGAATAATTTTCTCTGGTACTGCTTTTCTGGTATAAAAATCCCAGACATCCCCGTTATAAGTAACTCCTGCTGCTATTGCCTTGGCCGAATCAATTACACTTCCCCCGCCCACAGCAAGAATAAAATCAACTTTCTCCTTACGGCAGATATCTATTCCTTTTTTTACCATGCTTAACCTGGGATTAGACTGAACGCCTCCCAGCTCAATTATCTCTAATCCGGCATCCTTTAATGATTTTAAAACCCGGTCGTAGAGCCCATAATTCTTGATACTTCCCCCGCCATAATGTAATAAAACTTTACTGCCATATCTGGCTGTCTCGGTCCCTACATAATTTTCGGCATCTTTTCCGAAAATTATTTTAGTGGCATTTCTGAACGTAAAATTCTCCATTTTTCCTCCTAAAAATATAGATATAATTGTATACTCGGGTTATAGCTTCAAGATCACTTATATTAGCTTCTCTTATTTTTCTTTCTTTTTTAGTGATTTTCGTGATGAAAATAAATTTTAAAATCCACTTCTTGTTCCCTGCAAAATAATTCTATTTCCTCTTCAACTTTATCCCAATAATCATTTTTAGTAAAGTAGATACGCCCGTATTCCTTAAGCAAGTTATGATGCTTTTCTCCAAGCTAGTTTTTAACTGAACCCCAAACTGTACCGGTAATATTCAGGTTTTCAAACATGTAAAAATCAACAGATTCTTTTGTACTGTAAATAATCTTTTTCCAATATGTAAAAAACGGCAGGATTGGACCAATAAAAACATAAGTTTTTTTACTTCCAGCACTTACCGACATTGCAATTGCAAGGGATTCCGCTATCTCTTCCTTTGAAGCTCCGGCTTTAACAACCATTCTGTAATGATATTCAATACATGGAATGCAATCAGCCATTACAGAATTTGACAAAGCAATGAGTTCCTTTGTCTTACCATCAAGAATATTAGGCCTGTAAATACAATAATTAGATCAACTTTACATGTATCTTGGATAAATTATTGTCTGGCTTTGTTTGAGGAGTAGAAATATTTATACTCCCTCACAAAACTTTTATTCCTCTACGTTCTTAAATGCTAACTTATCAATCTTATCTATAAACTCTTCTGATTTTTTGAGCCATGCTTCCACATCTTGTTTTTCAAATTCAACAAAATCCTGATAATCACCTTTTTGCCTTCTTTTGAACATATCGGAATAAAATTCTCCCCACTTTTTTTCTAAATGACCTTTGTTTACAATTTCTCTATTAAAAATTGATAGAACTCCAGAATGTTTAGAAGACGATAATCCCCTGGTTATCAACAAGCCATTAACTGCATAAAACATAGAATAATAAATACGGTTTACTGTAGATGCAAGAGTAGCACTTTCAATATATTTCTTACTATCAGAAAGGGTGTCTTTAGCTTTATTTAACCGGTACCTTGCTAGATCAATGAACTCTTTTTTCATATGGCAATACCCTCTCTGTCAATATTCCAGTGCAGGGGCATGGCATTGGCTAAAGGAGTATCCCAGAAATCTTTGTTTTCTATTATTTCTCCAAATACTACATTATATTTCAGTTCTATCTCATATGAGATATGGAATATCTCTTCCTCCAGTTTGGTATCGACCTTTGACTCAACCAGTATTAATAGGTCGATATCTGATTCTTTATCAGAATCTCCCCTTGCCTTTGAACCATATAATACGATTCTGGCATCAGGAAATCTTTCAAGTACTTTTTCTTTTAATTCCTTCAGAGCTTCTTTTTCATTTTTTCTTAACTCTGTTTTTTTTAATGTCTTTTGTGTAGACATCTTCAAACCTCATCCTGGTTATATTTTTATTATTTTTTAATTTTATCATAACTTATAAGAATTTGCTTCTGGATCACCAGCCTACAATCAACTAAAAGTCGACATATTTAGGATTAACGGACTCAATAAATACCATAGATAATGATACTGGAGTAGAAAATACGTGGAATAAAAGAATAAATAAGAAAAAGATAATATCCAGGCCTAATTTATAACAGGCCAGTATCCGCAACCCTTAAAAAGTCCTAACACATGTGGTCGCAGTCTATAAAATCATCCCTTATATATTCATCAAATCCATCAGGGGGCAGCCTCAATCCTAGGTGGAGGCCTTTTTCTTTCAAACTCATATATACCCAGATAATCAAGTATCTTTCCTACAATCTTATAGTCCTCTATGAAGGCGATTATCCTCATATCCCCCCCGCACTTTGGACAATATGTAGAGTGTTACAATATGGGGAGTCTTTGATAAATACAGCTTATTAAAGGCATTTTCTGCCAAAACACTCCCCATATTATTTTACATATCATCTACAAAGATCATACAGCCACTGCATCAAATCTTTATCCTCTTCCCATTTAGGCATCTTGCCTGTATAAAGGTCTTTATAGGTTTTTTCAAGTGCCTTTCTTTTCATCTCACTATCGGCCCTGGCATAGATTTCGGTAGTGGCTATATTGGAGTGGCCAAGAAAGTCACGGATATAGATAAGATTGATCCCGGCCTTTAGCATTCCCATGGCCTTGGCATGTCTAAGCACATGAGGTGTCACTCTAAAATTTACATTAAAACCGGTATCCTTTTTTGCTGCTGTTACATATTTATCAAGTATATAGGATACTCCCCATCGGGTCAGTTTCTGGTGTCTTTGATTACAGAACAGTGGTGTACCGGAAATAGTCACCGGCAAGGGATATTTTTTATGTTCTTCAAGATACCCTGACAGGAGATCTTTTGTTTTTCCTAAAATAGGTACCTGCCTTGCCTTTCCCCCTTTTCCGGTAAGAGTAACCACAGCCGGAGAGACAAGCCGTACATCTTCTACCTTTAAATCTATAAGTTCTGACACCCTTGCTGCGCTGTCATACATAAGTGTAAGCAGCATAAGGTCCCTTCTGCCCTTTCTGGTTTTTACATCAGGTTGCCTGAATAGGATCTTAAGCTCTTCTTCTGTGAGATATGATACAATTGCCTTTGGACTTTTTTTGGGTGGGATTTGCAGTACCCTTTTTATCTCAAACAGGTTTTCAGGGAGACGGCTCTGGACATATCTTAAAAAGCAATGGATGGATGACAGTCTCTGGTTTCTGGTGGCCACAGAGCATTTGCGCTTTTGCTCCAGCCAGTCAAGGTATTCCAATGTAAGCTTTCTGGTAAGAGAAGATAAAGTCATCCTATCAGGACTTATTTTCTTTTCCTTCTCACAGAATAAAAGAAACAGGCGAAATGTGTCCCTGTAGGAAGCTATTGTATTTCTGCTCATATTTTTTTCTCCCAAAAGGTATCTGACAAGAAAGGATGAAAGATGCCATGCAAAGTCATTCATTTTCATAATAGTTGCTCCTTTCTGGAATAATATAACCTAACATAGCCTCTGTTTTGGCTATAATGTGCGGGTACAGATCGGCTGTAAGCCGCAGGTAGTACTGTGTACCCCTGAAATCTGTATGGCCAAGATATGCGCTTAAGTAGGGAAAAAGGCTGTTTAGATTTCTTCCTTGTAACGCCCATTTTTTGAGGCGATGCACACAATATGCGTGACGAAGATCCTGAATTGTTGGCCCATGCCCGCT
>VGAU01000033.1 GCA_016870675.1 Actinomycetota bacterium
TGCAGGACGTTGAATTCACCATTCAGGAAGGAAAATTGTATATGCTCCAGACCAGAACCGGTAAAAGAACAACAGCTGCAGCACTTCAAATGGCAGTTGATATGGTTGAGCAGGGATATATAGATAAAAAGACTGCTGTAACCAGAGCAGAGCCTCAAATGCTTGATCAGTTACTGCATAAACAGCTGGATAAAAAAGCTAAAAAGAATGCGGAATTACTTACCAGAGGGTTACCGGCATCACCCGGAGCGGCGTTGGGAAAGGTGGTTTTTGATGCAGATACAGCTGTAAAGGAAGCCAAGAGTGAAAATGTAATTCTTGTGAGAACAGAGACATCTCCTGAAGATATTCAGGGCATGGCAGTAGCTCAGGGAATTTTAACTGCAAGAGGAGGAATGACTTCACACGCTGCTGTTGTTGCAAGAGGTATGGGTAAGTGCTGTGTTGCTGGCGCAGAAAGTATTAAAGTATTTGAGGGTAAACAATATTTTGAAGTAAATGGCAGCAGAATAAATAAAGGCGACTGGGTTACACTTGATGGTTCGACCGGGGAAGTATTTAAAGGTAAAATTCCGGTAGTAGATCCTGAGATAGGGAAAAATTTTAAAAAATTCATGAGCTGGGTTGATGATTATAAAAAAATTGGAGTAAGAGCAAATGCCGATACTCCTAATGATGCTAAAGTCGCTTTGAATTTTGGAGCAGAAGGCATCGGTCTTTGCAGGACAGAGCATATGTTCTTTGAAGCAGATAGAATAAAAACTGTGAGAAAGATGATAGTAGCCAACAGCAGGGAAGAAAGAGAGAAAGCTCTGGCAAAGCTTCTACCAATACAGAAGAAAGATTTTATGGAAATCTTTAAGGTAATGAATGACCTGCCTGTGACTATAAGGCTTTTAGATCCGCCCCTTCATGAGTTCTTACCTCATGAAGATGATGATGTCAGGGAAATAGCCGGAGAGCTGGGTTTGAAATTTGATGAATTAAAAGCAACTGTCAATTCCCTTCATGAAATGAATCCAATGCTGGGACACAGAGGATGCAGGCTTTCTATTACATATCCTGAGATTCTCGAAATGCAGGTCAGGGCTATATTTGAGGCAACTGTTGAGCTTGCCAAAGAGGGCTATAAAGTAAAACCCGAAGTAATGATTCCATTAGTTGGAGATGTAAAGGAGGTAAAGGTTTTAAAAGACCAGATTATTAAGATTGCTGATGGAATAATGAAGAAAGAAAATCTGAAATTTGATTATAAAGTTGGTACAATGATTGAGATTCCAAGAGCCTGTGTTACTGCTGATGAAATTGCTACAGAAGCTGAATTTTTTAGCTTTGGAACAAATGACTTGACCCAGATGGCTTATGGATTTTCAAGAGATGATTTCGGCAAGTTTCTTCCTGACTATATAGAAAAAGGAATTTTGGAAAAAGATCCATTTGCCACTCTAGACAGGAACGGTGTCGGCCAGTTAATAAAAATAGGTGTGGAAAAGGGAAGGAAAGCAAGAGAAAATTTAAAGATTGGTATCTGTGGTGAACATGGAGGTGACCCGAGTTCAGTAGAATTCTGTCATATGGTAGGGATGGATTATGTAAGCTGTTCACCATATAGGGTTCCGGTTGCCAGGCTGGCTGCTGCACATGCGGCAATAAAGGGCGAAGAATAAAAAATATATTAAAATTTCCTGAATATTTAGAAATAACCTCTCTAATAAATAATATATTAGTGGTAAAATAAACATAAGTTTATTTCATTTATGCAGTTAGAATAATTTGTTTTTTTATTTCCCGGGTGTTTTGCCACATATATTAATTATTATATTTTAGTGTTTAGAAGAGAAATGAGCAGAAGTTTAAAAGAGGGCGGAGTAGAGGAATTAAAATCTAAAGCGGATATTTATAGCGTTATCTCAAATTATGTGAAACTTAAAAAAACTGGCAGGAATTATACCGGACTCTGCCCTTTCCATAAGGAAAAAACTCCATCATTTACTGTTGATACTTCAAAGCAGCTTTATCATTGCTTTGGGTGTGGAGAAGGTGGTGATTTAATAAGCTTTATAGAGAAGATTGAAAATATGGAGTTTATAGAAGCTGTTGAATTTCTGGCAAAAAAGATTGGCTACAATTTAAAGTATAATTACAATGGTTCTAAAGAGTCATCGAAATTAAAAAACAGGCTGGTAGAATTAAATGAGCTTGCTAAAAAGTATTTTAATTTCATACTTTTTAACAGCAAAAAGGGTTTGCCTTCCTTAAATTATTTAAAGAATAGAGGTTTTACTGAAGAGACGTTGAAGGAATTTGAAGTTGGGTTCAGCCTGGACAGCTGGGATAATTTTGCAAATTTTGCTAAAAAAAGAGTGTACAAGCCTGAAGAAGTGATAGAGTGCGGACTGGCTATTAAAAGCAATAGAGGTTCAGGTGAGATATATGACCGGTTCAGAGGCAGGATAATGTTTCCCATTGAAGATATAGTCGGGAAAACAATAGGTTTTGGAGGAAGAATTATCTCAACTATGAGTAAAACCGGCAGTCAGAAAGCAAAGTATATAAACTCCCCGGAGACCAGGCTTTATTCTAAAGGTAAAAATATATATAGAATTTTTCAGGCCAAAAATCATATTGTCAAAGAAGATGAAGTGCTTATAGTTGAAGGGTATACTGATGTAATGGCCCTGTATCAGTCCGGGATAAAAAATGTGGTTGCCAGTCTGGGCACTGCCCTTACTTCAGACCAGATAAAGCTTTTAGGGCGGTTTACAAAAAATATTGTACTGGTTTTTGACAGTGATACAGCTGGTATGAATGCTTCCCTTAAGGGAATTGAAAGATTAAGAGAGTATAATGAGCGGCTTGATCTGTATTATGAAAATAATTTAAATATCAGGGTGGTGGTACTTGAAGAAGGATATGATCCTGCTGATTTTATATTTAAAAAGGGCAAAGATATCTTTGCAGCAAAGATTGAAAATGCTGTAAGCATTATTGATTTTACAATTGATGCAATTATAAAAAAATATAATATAGGCAGTCTGGCCGGGAAACTGAAAGCGAGTGATCATCTCATAAGGTTTATTTCCACTCTTTCTTCAAGCATTATTCAAGGGGAGTGTATAAAGAGTGTGGCTGAAAAGTTAAATCTTGAGGAAAGCCTGCTTCTGGAAGAGATGTTAAAGAAAGAGTATGATCATAAAAATAGGACTGTACACTGGAATAAAGATTACGATATCGGGGAAAAAGAGACTGGAAGCGAAAATATCATTCCCTTAAAAAGAATAGAGGTAGAGGCATTAAAACTGATAATAAATGGGCTGGGAGACAAGATTGACGAACTTTTAAGTCTGGGTCCTGATTATTTTAGATTTGAGGATACCAGACAACTTTATCTGATTATAAGAGATGAGATTTCAAGAGCGAGAGAGGATAATAAAAAGGTAAACTTTCCTTTTAAAATTACGTCAGGGGCAATAGAAAATGAAGATGTGAAAAAATTATATAATTATATTTTATTTAGCGAGTCACATTTTAAGAACCAGAATATTAGTTTGATAAGTAATGAAATCATCAATAATTTAAAAGGAATCCGTATTTCTGAAGAAATTGAGAATATCAGGAAAAAGATGATAGAATATGAGAAAAATAAAAATGCGGGCAGTGCTGTAAAAAATGAAGAGGCAGCCAGTAAGTATGATGAACTGTACCGGAGATTAATAGAACTGGAAAAAGAGAAAATGAATTTGAGGATACTTTAAGTTTAGAGGTGAATTTAACATGAAGAGAGGATCAGAGTTCAAGTTAGAAGAAGTGAAAATGCTGATTAGTAAAGGTAAAGCTGATGGGCTTCTGACTACGGAAGAAATTGCTGAAACCCTTTCAGATATAGAACTGTCCAAAGAGCAAATTGAAAATATTTATGATGTCATTCAGAATCTGGGAATAGAGATTGTAAGTGAAGAAGATGATGATATTGATAGTAGAAGCCAGGGTAAAAAAAGTGAAGAGGAAATTTTTACTAAAAAACTGGATTTAACCATAAAATCTCCTACAAATGACCCGGTCAGGATGTATCTTAAAGAAATTGGAAAGGTAAGACTTTTGACCGCTTTTGAAGAAGTTCATCTTGCCAAGAAGATCGAAGCAGGCGATATGAAAGCTAAAAGGATGCTGGTCGAAGCTAATTTAAGGCTTGTGGTAAGCATTGCCAAAAAATATGTTGGCAGGGGAATGCTCTTTTTGGATTTGATACAGGAAGGCAATCTGGGACTTATAAGAGCGGTAGAGAAATTTGATTATAAAAAGGGTTATAAATTTTCTACCTATGCCACCTGGTGGATAAGGCAGGCCATAACCAGAGCTATAGCCGATCAGGCAAGGACTATAAGAATCCCTGTGCATATGGTAGAAACAATAAACAAATTAATAAGAACACAGAGACAGCTTCTGCAGAAATTTGGAAGAGAGCCTACCCCGGAAGAGATTGCAAGGAAAATGAAATTTTCTGCGGAGAAGGTAAGAGAGGTAATGAAAATATCCCAGGAACCGGTATCTCTTGAGACTCCTATAGGAGAAGAAGAGGATAGCCATCTGGGGGATTTCATAGAAGATTCGGAAGTTGAAACGCCTTCTGATGCTGCCTCTTTTACCATGCTCCAGGAACAGCTTCAAGAGGTTTTAAATACATTAAATGATAGGGAAAGAAAAGTTATCCAGCTGAGATTCGGACTGCAGGATGGTCACCCCAGAACACTGGAAGAAGTGGGCAGGGAATTTGGCGTTACCAGGGAAAGAATCAGACAGATAGAATCCAAGACTCTAGGAAAGCTGAGACATCCAAACAGGAGCGGAGTTTTAAGAGATTTTCTCGAGCATTAATAAAAGTTATAATTTATCCTGTAAGATATTTTAAAGCAGAGTTATTTAATTTTTATATTAATTTAGACCTTGGAATAAACTTCTTATATACTATAATGGCATATCGTGCCATCGCTATTCCCCGATAGCTCAATGGTAGAGCATTCGGCTGTTAACCGAAGGGTTGTAGGTTCGAGTCCTACTCGGGGAGCCAGCTGAGACATTATTCGAACCAAGATCAAGTGCCTCTAAATCCCCCTTAGAGTTATTCCATAATCTGCGTCTTCAGGCTCCAAATACGGAAAGGATGTAAAAGAGTTTAAGCTGTCTTGAATGGATGGCAGCACTTGTCTCCCACATACCGGAAAGGGGAGGCCAGAATATCGTTATTACGGATATTACAGCAATGCTACAAGGGGAAGGCTAAAAAAAGAAGACAGCCAGCCTGAGTATCACATCATAGAGGATGATTTTTACAGGGGACTGAACAGATCCTGGGCACGGCTAATACAGAAGATATACGAAGTTGACCCACTTACGTGTCCCCATTGCGGGGGTAAGATGAAAATAATAGCCTTTATTGAAGATTATAAAATAGTTAAGAAGATTCTTGATTATCTTAGTATATATGAATCCCAAAGAAAAAGGCCCCCACCCAGGATAGAGCCTAGCCCTGACGAGTTTGATGATTATATTATAGATGACTATATAGATAGTGACCACGTATGCTGAAGCTTTTATAGGGTTGCAGGATACTTGCCTGCCATAAAATAGGTCTGCATATAATATATTCTAAAAGATTTCTTCTATTCTGCGCTTTTTCTAATCTGGTATTGTAACAGGCAGTTATCTTTGTATCCAATAATATCCGGTTATGTCGACTTTTGGGGGATTATAGGTTGGGGATCCAGAAGCAAATTCTTATAAGTTTATAAGTTTTATGGCAGCGAGGAAAGCCATCTGTGAGCAGTAACAACTAGTATATTATTGTTCTTATTCTTATAAATCTTTTTAATATTATCTTTTTTTACAAGCTGGACTGCAGGAATATTTAAAGTATCCTGGAAATTAATAATGCTTGCAGAAGGTTTATCATCAGATGATTTTGTTTCCAACATGAGCAGGGGATTATTATTTTTTGTTATAAGAAAATCTACTTCCTGCTTATCTTTATCCCTTAGATAATTTAATGCAAAATTTCCCCAACCATAATCCTTCCACATCTCTACAGCTCTTAATAATTCTAAAGCCACCAGGTTTTCAAAACGGACGGATTCATTCTCAATGACTGGATAATTAAACAAATAGATCTTTTTCTCTTTAAGAATGCTTCTGGAAATTTTTTTAGTCCATGGAGAAATCCTGAAAGTAAGATAAAAAGAATCAAAAAGCAGCAGCCAGTTTTTAACTGTATCAAAAGCTACCTGTAGATCCATTGCAAGATTATTTATTGAAAAAGGACTCCCCACTCTTGAAGGTATGAGGGCAAAAAGTGTTTCTACCAGGTCAAGATTACGTATATCTGCAAATGCTGTCAGATCGTTCCGCACAATTTGCTGCCCATATGTCTGGGTCCATGCGGACCAGAAAGATTTTTTACCCTTTATAAAGGGTTCGGGGAATCCGCTGAGTTCCCAGAGGTTATGGAAATTATCAGCTGTGTTTCTGGATATGATATCTTCAAAATCTTTTAGGGGATTTTTTAAAAAATCTTTAAAATCTGTTTTTGGTGATTCCAGCTCAGATAATGTAAATGGGAAAATATGGAACTTAAGATACCGGCCTGCAAGTGAATCCCCGGCTTTTCTCGAATATTCAAGACGTCCGCTTCCGGTGACAAGAAATTTATACTCCTTTTCAAATTGATCGTAAATGCCTTTAAGATAATTCTTCCAGTCCCTGTATTTGTGTATTTCATCAAGGATAACAAGGGGTTTTGATGAAATGCTACTTCTTGGTATTTTTGAAAAAAATACAGGATCGTTTATAAGTTTTCTCTTGTCGGCATCTATATCCCAGTTGAAGTAAACAACATCCTGGAAATCCTTTGCGGCAATATACCGGGCAAAAGTAGTCTTGCCGGACTGACGGGGCCCTGCAAGCAATATTAAGGACTTGTCGGGTAGCAGCTTATCCCAAATGTCTTTATAGATTGTTCTTTTATTCATGATAAAAGTTTAAACCATACTGGGAAAAAGTCAAGTAAATTTCCGAGTATACCTGAAACACAATACTGGCCTTCATCTACTTAGCTGGAGGATCCTGAAAGATTTGATGAATATATGCATATCCAAAGATTATCTTTCTGTCGGGATACAACAGAGTAATAAGATTTTATTGTTCTGTATTGGTTCTCATAATGACTATGACAATCTCTTAAAACAATAAGATCTACTGATAAGAAATTCTTTTGACCAACGAGAATCTCTTTTAAAGCCTAAGAAAATTTGATTGTTGGTAATTCCAGAAAAATCTAAATATTTATGTTATAAATATCGTCCAGTCCGGGGAGCCAATTAAAAGAAAAAGGCCTCCGCCCGGGATAACTACCCCGAATGAGTTTGATGATTATGCCCAAAATGACTATATAGACTGTGACCATGTGTGTTAGGATGATTATAGGGTTACAGGATATTAACCTGTCATAAAATAGGCCTTGATATTAGACTTTCTTTGTTATTTCTTCTATTTTATGTGTTTTGTGATCTGGTATTGTGACCTGTGGTTATTCTTATCTCCGATAATCTGTAGATATGTCGACTTTTAGGGGATTATAGGTTGGGGATCCAGCATTCTACAAGTATAAGTTATAAATCTTAAAAATGAAAGGCTGGTATGATAAAATATATAATCGATACTACAGGAAAGGAAAAATATGACAAAACTTTTAGAAAGAGCATTTAAAGAAGCATCCAAGCTTCCAGAAGTAGAACAGAACGCTTTGGCAAAATGGGTTATAGAGGAGCTGAAATCAGAAGATAGATGGGGAAAAGCTTTTGCAGAATCTGAAGATATACTTGATAGGCTTGCTGATGAGGCTCTTTTAGAACACAAAGATGGAAAAACAAAAATGATGGATATAGAGAAATTATGATATCAGCGACAAGCAGTCGTTTTTGGAAATGTTATAGAAAATTACCAAAGAATATAAGAAAAGAGGCGAAGAAGGCATACGTACAATTCAAAAAGAATCCATATTACCCAAGTCTTCACTTCAAACAGATACATTCTACCCGACCAATTTTCTCTATACGCATATCTAAAGACTATCGTGCAGTTGGTATACAACAGAATAACCAAATAATATGGTTCTGGATTGGTTCTCATAACGATTACGATAATCTCTTAAAACAAATAAGGTCTGCTGATAAATAAATTACCCTGAATATTTGTATCCTCTTTTAAATTTCAAATAATTTGATTGTTGATAATCCCGGAAAAATTTTAATATATTTTTATGTTATCAATATTGTCCAGTCCGGGGAGCCAATTTAAGGCTCTGGCTCTTCACCAAAAACCCAGGGGCAACCCTCTAATATCATAATTTCAGACGCTTTTTGAAGCCGTTAATCTAAATTACGTATACTTTTAGCCATTTATAGTCTGGTGACCCAGAAGCAAATTCTTATGATAACATTAAATTTAAATTTACCAAAATATATGGTAATATAAACATAAATTATGGTAAAGGAGCAAAACCATGTTAGAACCTGTGCTGGGCAACAGCACCATAGAAAGAATTTTATTTACCCTTGAATCTTATGGGCAGGCATACCCTACAGGGTTATCAAAGATGTTTAATATTCCGGTAAATGGAATTCAGCAGCAACTGGAACGTCTGGAGAATGGTGGGGTAGTGGTTAGTTCAATGGTTGGCAGGACCAGGCTATATCAGTTTAATCCGAGATATCCCTTTTTGAAAGAACTGAGAGCATTGATTCAAAGAGCAATGGAATTTCTGTCTGAAAAAGAAATGCAGCAGTATTACAGGAGAAGAACAAGACCGAGGAAGAAAGGTAAGCCACTATGAGAACAGATTGGCAAAAGGTGGGGATTAAAAAACTTGCAGCAATAATCTCTGCTCATTTACATAAGAACGGCATTGAAGTTGTTCTGGTCGGCGGAGCCTGCGTTTCTATCTACTCGGATAATCAATACATGTCCTATGATATTGACTTGATTACCGATAGCCCCATCAGAAAAATAATTCCAGTGCTTGAGGAATTAGGATTTAAAAATACCGGAGGTCGCTTATTTGAACACCCTCAGTGTAAATTTTTAATAGATTTTTCTGCCCCTCCTGTATCAGTAGGAGATGAACCTATCTCTAAGTTTAATTATTTAAAAACACGCTTTGGTACAATCTGTTTATTAACCCCGACAGATTGTATTAAAGACAGGCTGGCTGCATATTTTTTCTGGAATGATCATCAATCTTTAGAACAGGCAGTTATGGTAGCAAAAAGGAACAAAATCCATTTACCTGAAATAAAAAAATGGGCTGAAAGGCAAGGCGAAATAGAAAAGTATGAGTTTTTCAAGAAAAAATGCAGGGAAGAAAGTTTTAATACTAAAGCAAAGTAATGGATATTTAAAAAAACATTTAGGTTGCAAACATTTAGGTTGCAAACAATTGAAATCTTTTCTAAAATTGATTAATCTGGATATTTTTGTTATCAATATAATCCAATCCGGGGAGCCAATCCTATCAAATGTAAAAAGTTCTTTATTATTACCAATTACTTTTAAGTATAATAATTGTTATAATATCAAGCTATATAACATATAATTGCTACTTCCAAAGGTTTTAAGTAAAAAAGTTTTATTTTAGACATTAATTCTATGGAATTAGAACATAAAAAGTACTGGCTTCTTTTTTACGGATTAATAATTGGAGTCTCATTCGATATTTTTTTCTATGATAAGACACTGGGTATTTCTTATCTTGTTTTTATTGTTCTGATCCTACTGATATTTCTGGGAAGCTTCCGGGGCTCTTTAAGAAAATTAAATAATCTGATGTGGTTATTTATAGTTCCTATATTATTACTTACAGTAACTTTCTTCATCTACTCTAATCAAATACTTAGGATTTTAAACTACCTGATTGTTCCTATTCTAATAATAATGTTTAGTTCTTTGGTTACAGAGGTGAATAAATCAGATTGGTCGGATATAAGGTTTATAGGAGATATTACAAAGAGGATTTTTGTGCCCTTTGGGTTTATACATAAACCATTTTTAACATTATTTAGGATAAATGTTTATGGAGGTAAAGACAGTAAAAGTAGAGTTCTTCCAAAAGTATTCCTGGGTATATTGATTTCAGTTCCAATTCTGGCAATTATTATATGGCTTCTCTCGTCTGCAGATATTGTATTTAAGAATCTTTTTTTAAATATCAATATTTCAAAAATAATAAAACACTTTTTTGTAATAATTACAGTTTCAGTTTATACGATTTGCTTTCTATGGGTTTTAATAAAAGCCTTTAATGAGAGACAAAGGTCTACATATGGCGAAATAAAATGGAAGTTATTTTTTGATCCTGTGATTTTATTGACTTTACTGGTTTTAATAAATGCAATTTACGCTGTATTCTCTATTATTCAGTTTGCTTATCTTTTTGGTGGAAGTTCTTTTGTTTTGCCTTCTTCTTACACTTATGCAGAATATGCAAGAAGAGGTTTTTTTGAACTGGTTATTGTATCAGTTATCAATTTTGGAATTCTACTTTTTGGTATAACATTTGTAAAAAAAGATAATAAAAGAATTTTCGCAGCTATTAAGGCTTTTCTTACCTTACTTGTAATTTTTACCTTTATTTTACTGGTATCAGCGTTTTATAGAATGTTGGTTTATGAGCAGGCATATGGATTTACATATCTCAGGATATTTGTTCAAACTTTTATGATAATGCTGTTTTTCTTTTTTATTATAAATATTATTTATATCTGGTATCCGAATCTCCCTATAATTAAATCTTATTTTATAATCTCACTTGCAATTTATATAATAATGAATTTTGCAAATGTGGATGTCATAATAGCAAAAAGTAACATCAATCGTTATTTTGAAACCGGACAAATTGATATGGTTTATTTAAAAGGTCTATCCTATGACGCTGTGCCTGAAATGCAGAGGCTTCTCATATCGGTTAAAAATTCATCGGACTCAGAAGAAAAACAAATTGCCGGGGAAATCATAGAATACTTTAATGAAAGAAAATTAGATCTTGAAGATCAAAAAAGCTGGCAGAGTTTTAACATTTCAAGATATAAAGCTGAAAAAATAATAGATAAATATATGGAATAATTTTTACTTAATGTATGAATATTCTTGCATAAGTAAATCTTCTTTACTGATAGGACTGAGCTTCTTTATTCTATTATTTAATATACTTTTATAATTTCCACAGGCTGTCTACCATCTACCGCTTGCTCCACCGCCGCCTGAAGATCCGCCTCCAAAGCTTCTGGAACTGCTGGAACTACTGGAATGACTTGAACTGCTGCTGGATGAGGAAAAACTGCTAGAGCTCGTTCTAAAACTGGAAGATTTAAATAATCTTGAAATTGTTGAGGTCTTTTTTTCACAGAAACCGCAATATCTGCATTTTCTTTCAATTTCAACTCTTCCCGGGGATTCATAAGTTGGTTTTACAAGTATAGCCTGCTTTATCGACAAACCGATCTTATGGCATTTCGGGCATTTATGAGTTTTAATAAAGTATTTTTAAAATGTTACTCCAATAGCTCCTCCGATTATAAACCAGGGAAGAAGGACGATGAAAACTATAAGTATCTGACGAGTTTGATGATTATATCCGTGATGATTATATAGACTGCGACCATGTTTGTTAGGATGATTATAGAGTTGCAGGATACTATGCTGCTATAAAACTTGCCGCTATAGGGTCTTTTTCTTATTTATTTTTCTGCTGCGCGTGTTTTCTGATACTGTATTGTGATCTACGGTATTTTTTAACTCCGATAACCTAAAATATGTCGACTTTTGGGTGATTATAGGCC
>VGAU01000034.1 GCA_016870675.1 Actinomycetota bacterium
GCTTATATCCGGTATCAACAGAGGGGCAAATTTAGGAGAAAATATTATCTACTCGGGCACAGTTTCAGCTGCGACTGAGGGAACAGCTTATGGTGTGGCTTCTATAGCTGTTTCAATAGATAATCTGGTCGATCCTGATTATAGCTACGCAGTCAATTTTACAAAAAGAATTGCCAGACAAATAATAGAGAATGAAGGACTTCCTAAAGGGACGCTTCTGAATATTAATATTCCTGATGTTTGTGAAAAAGAGATAAAGGGCGTGAAAATAACTACCCAAAGTGATGCTAAGTTTAAAGATAACTTCATAAAGAGAGTTGACCCCAGAGGAAGAGATTACTACTGGATGGATGGAGAATTTATAGGGAAGACAAAAGGTAAGAATTTTGATTATAATGTGGTAAAGAGTAATTATGTGTCAATTACCCCCATTCATTATGATATGACTGACTACAGGACACTGGATTATTTTAAAAAATGGAACATTAAAAAATAATAACGAAGACATTATGACGAGCTTATTGTAAGTTTAAAGATATAATAGAAATGGAAACTGGTAAGAAACAATTTATATCAGATTTGGAGGCTGGCGCAAGAGCAGACTCTATATTTATGGTAGCAAAGAAACAGGTTAGAAAAAAGAAAAACGGTGATGATTATTGTGCGGTTACTCTTCAGGATAAGGAAGGAAGTATTGAGGGAGTAGCGTGGACGGAAATTTATCGTAGTGCTGGAAATTTTACTGAGGGAGATTTAGTTTCAGTAGAAGGAGATGTAAAAGAATATAAGCAAGTCAAACAACTTGTTATTAACTCTATAAAAAAGATCGAAAATAAAGAAGATATAGAATATTCAGATTACATAAAGACTTCCAGAAGAGATATCGATGAAATGTTTGCCGGGATTAAAGAATACGCTGCCAGAATTAAAAATCCTCATCTGAAGAAACTAATTGATTCGTATTTTGAGGATAAAGAGTTTGTTAAGGATTTTAAAAATGCTGCTGCAGCAGTCCGTTATCATCACGCCTTTAAAGGTGGACTGCTCGAGCATACACTGGCAGTAACTGAAATCTGTGATGCTATCTCCAGGGTCTATCATAATTTAAATTATGACCTGCTGATTAGTGGAGCAATCCTTCATGATATTGGTAAAATCAGGGAATACAAGACAGTAGCAACTACTGAAGTAACTGATGAAGGGAAACTTCTTGGCCATATCACCATCGGGTATGGATGGGTTTTGGAAAAAATAAAACAGATAGATGGTTTCCCCGGGGATTTAAGGGATAGACTTCTTCATATAATACTGAGCCATCATGGCCATAAGGAATTTGGCTCTCCTAAAAGACCGAAGATATTGGAGGCTTTTATAGTCTATTATGTAGATCATATGGATGCTGATATAGGCGGATATAATATTATATTGGAAGAAAATAAAGGCGGCAGTGACTGGTCAGATTACGTTAAGAACTTTGAAAGATCAGTTTTTTTAAAAAAACTTGAGCTGCCAGGCGATGAAGATAGTGAGGATATTAAAAGAGTGGTGGATGGTAAACTGGATAGAGATAATACGAAGACTTGCAGGGAAGAAAAACAGCAGGAAGAATTGTTTTAGTTCATTTAATCTTTAATTCATATAAAAATATTTTTTTTCTACTTTATTTTTTTATCAGCTATTTTAGGTTTATTATTAAGAAATAATGTGTTATGATATACACAAAATATTTTAAAAATAGATGTATAATTTTAATTATACGTACATATTAGTATTATTTGTGATTATCTAACTGGTGATTAATATGAAGAGGCTTAATATAACTATAAGTGATGAGATACTTAAAGATTTGGAATATCTGAAAGAATCAGAAAAGTTAAACAGAAGTGAATTAATAAGGAGAGCCATTATCCTGTATAAGAATGAATTTGATAAAAGATTAAAAGAGAGAATTAGAGAAGAAAAGGTACTCAAAGCCGTAAGTAAAATAAATGAAATCAGGGAAAGTACAGGTGTGTGGGATGGAGTTAAAGAGATTAGAAAGTTTAGGGACACTAGAGGAAGAAATTTTTCATAGAATAAGAGAACAGCCAAGAACTCTTGTATTGGACTCTTCCGTGTTTATAAAATGGTTTTCGAAAGATGAAGAAGATGATATGTCAGATGCCATCAGTATATTAAAATCACTGACCAGTAGTGACGTAATTATAGTGTGTCCCGAAATTGCCATATATGAGCTTGCAAATGTGCTTTACTACAAACCTGATCTTGATTTTGAAAAGACTAAAATTGCTCTGGAACAGTTTCTTAACCTGGGAATAGAGTTTATAAAGCTTTTTAAGAGTTTAATATTGGATGCTAATAAAATCAGGCATGAATTTGATATAACATTTTATGACTCTTCTTATCTGGCAGTTGCAAGGTTTTTTAAATTAAAATTTATTACTGCTGATAAAAAGCTATATGATAGCTGCAGAGAATTTGAGAATATAGAGCTTCTTAAAAATTTTAGTTTTTAATATTTCAGTGCGAGGAGTGTGGGTTAGTGATTGACCGCGATGTAAATGCTGCAATAAATTGTAAATACTTAGCTACCGGAAGTTCTCCGGGAAGTTACGCCTGTAGAGATACCTCTGGCGGCGGAATCCCGATAAAACGGGAGTCTACGAGCCATGTGTCGTTGAAGCAGGAAACAGACGCCAAGTTTTCCTCGGGAATATTTGGGTAAGTTCTGTGGAACGGGACATGGATATTATAAAATACAGAGAAGATGCGGAATCATTCCTGTATAAGGTAGATAAAGAGTATTACCTTCATTTTTCAGGACAGAAGGACAGCATTAATATAAGCGGTATTTATGATGAATATAAATATTTATTTGGCAGGAAGAACATTGAATATATTAAAAATATAAGAGATAAAAGTGCTGGGGAAGAAAAGAAAAAAGCTGCATATCTGCTAAAATTCTGTACCGAAGGTTATATTGAGAGACAGGTAGAAGACTTGATTGATAAAATTGCAGAAGATGAGGCGCAGGCAAAGATTAATATAGAAGGCAGGAAAGTGCCTTTCAGGTATTCTGAGATCCTGCTGGCAAATGAACCAGACAAGGTTAAAAGAGACAGGATTGAGGATAAGAGAAGTAAAAAGATAGCAGAATCTTTTAATGATACTTTATATACATATTGGGATACTCTCCACAGGCAGGCAGTAGATTTAGGATTTTCGAGTTACAGTGAACTTTTTTCATACTTGAAGGAAGAAGATTTCTGTAGTCTGCAGGCTGAAATGGAAAGGCTCTTGAATGAAACTCAAGATTTGTATGAAAAACATTTCACTGATCTACTAGAGAGGGAGCTGGGAATACTCCTGAAAGATTCCCGGAGAAGCGATTTTGCATTTATAAAAAGAGCAAAAAAATATGATAAGTTCTTTAAAAAGGATAGTCTTATCCCCATATTCACAGGTACTTTATTTGAGATGGGGATAGATATAAGTAGATATGGTAATATTCATTTAGATATGGAGGAAAGAGAAAACAAATCACCAAGAGCATTTTGT
Source organism: Actinomycetota bacterium (assembly GCA_016870675.1). Classification (GTDB taxonomy): domain Bacteria; phylum Actinomycetota; class Humimicrobiia; order Humimicrobiales; family Humimicrobiaceae; genus Hydromicrobium. The sequence goes on from VGAU01000034.1 coordinate 3,559, forward strand.
TGCACCCCTAAAGTACCGGAAGAGATATATCTGGTAATTATGCCAAGTGGAGGCCAGGATGATTATGAAGCTATGCTTCATGAAGGCGGTCACTCACTGCATTTTGGAAATATCAGTTCGAAGCTTGATTTCGAGTACAGATATCTGGGTGATAATGCATTAACAGAAGGATATGCTTTTTGTATGGAACAGCTTATGCAGAACCGCGAGTGGCTGGTTGATTTTTTAAAGATGAGCCCTGACGAAGCAAGGGAATTTGTATACTTTTCAAACTTAATAAAGCTCTGGTTTTGCAGAAGATATGCAGGTAAGCTGAAATATGAATTAATTCTTCATGACGGTCAGCCTATAGATGGTAAAGAATCCAGTTATAAAGAAATTTTATCTGCTGTAAATTTAATAGAATACACGAAAGAAAATTATTTGAAAGATGTAGATGATGGTTTTTATTGTACAAATTATATAAGGGCATGGATTTTCCAATCACAACTTAAAGAATATATATATAGAAAATTTGGTTACAATTGGTATAAAAAGAAAAAAACCGGCTTTTTCCTGAGAGAGTTCTGGAGCTATGGGCAGAAGTATTCTGCATCTGAAGTTTTATCACAATTGGATTTTAAAAAGCTGGATATTGGCTACTTAATAGACTCACTTATAGATGAAATCAGAAGTTTTTAAGAATGATTGATTTTATTATTCATTTATATATTATAAAATATTTTTAAAATAGGTAAAAGGTTATAGAAAGGATTGCAATTGGACTTAAAACAAAAGATAAGAAATATTCCGGATTTTCCCAAGAAGGGAGTAGTATTCAGAGACATCACCACTCTTCTGGGAGACGCAGAAGCATTTAAGTATTCAGTAGACAGGATGGTTGAATATTGCAAGGGTAAAAAGATAGACGCGATATTATGTCCTGAGGCAAGAGGCTTTATATTTGGATCAGTAATGGCTTATAAGTTAGGTGTGGGTCTTATTCCTGTAAGAAAACCAGGAAAGCTTCCTTATAAAACATGCCAGGCTTCATATGATCTTGAGTACGGGAAGAATATTTTACAGATGCATACTGATGCTATAAAAAAAGGCGATAAGATTTTAATTATAGATGATCTGGTTGCGACTGGCGGTACTGCGAAAGCGGAAGCCGAGCTTGTTGAAAAAATGGGTGGCGAAGTTGTTGGATTCTGTTTTTTGATTGAGCTGGAGTTTTTAAATCCAAGAAAAATTTTAAAGAATTATGACATATTTTCACTAATAAAATATGAATCGGAATAAAAAAAGATTGAAATGGAGAGAGGTGATTATATATGGCTAAAAAAGAAAAGAAGAAAAGAGTTAGCAGAGGAGATGGAGAAGATAAAGAATTAAAAGATAAATTCATGGGAGAAGGTCTGGGCGGAAAGAAAGGGGAAACCAAAGAGAGTGAAGAAGAAATGATGAAAAAGCTCCAGGAGGAGATTGATAAATTAACTACCAGAGATATTATAACTCAGATGATGATGTCCCTTTCCAGCCTTGCTTATAAAAAAATGGGGCTTCCTGTTGGAGTAAATGATAAATATAAAGACAGACAGCAGGCGAAGCTTGCCGTAGATGGTTTTGATGCACTGCTGAAAGTTATAATGGATGAGGTGAGTGCCGAGGAGAGGGAAAATCTGAAATCTTCCCTATCTAATTTACAGATAAATTTCGTTAAAACTTTTTCTTAGTAGTTAAATTTGGACAGGTATTAAAACGAATAATTAATTGATAATTAACCCGTCTTGTTTTTCCTGATATAATCTCTGGCTTCTCTTATGGCTATCTTTACAGCCTCTTTTGCAGTCTTGGCTCTAATTATATATGGAGTGTTTTCACTATAATATGGGCGAACCTCCCAGGATTTTAGTGCGATGATAGGTTTATCAAAAGTCAATGTATAACCGATTTCGGAAAGGGTACCGTAGCTTCCGTCAACAGCAATCACAGCATGAGATGAAAGTATTATTGGTACGTTTCTGGCGTAACCCATTCCGGTAGGTATTTTTATGTCAACATATTTATTTGCATCATTTTCATTTGCAGTAGGGAGTATACCGATAGTTAGTCCTCCTTCTTCTTTTGCTCCTTTACACGATGCTTCCATTGTTCCACCCAAACCTCCGCAAACAAGCACTGCGCCATTTCTGGCTATTTCCTTTCCCACTTCATAAGCCAGGTTGTAAATTTCACTATCTACCTGACTTCCGCCGATTACTGAGATTTTCATAATATTTTCTTTTTTCTTCGTATTTTTCATTTCCAATTTAATATTGAAGTTTAACAAGCCGGTAAGGGAAAGTCAAATCTTGATTTTCTTAAGAATAACTGGTTATTTGACAATTTGATTTTTAATAGATATACTCATATACGTAAAACTACAATACAATTATAGCAAGAGGTTAAAACATGGTAGAAAGAAAGCAGGATTATTTTAGGGTTCCTATAACTATGCCTTCAAATATGGTGTCATTCCTGGAGAATCTAGGTATTGAATGCAAAAAATCTGGTGGTCATAAAATAGCTAATACTGTGATTGTTAGAAGCGCGATAAAACTCCTGATGGATTTAGATCTGAATATTTCAGGTATAAAATCAGAAGAAGAACTTGAGGATAGAATAAAAGAAGCTGCAAAGAGATATTAGGAAATAATAATATCAGCTTCTATCCTAAACTTTGGCAATATTGATATTCTGCAGGTAATTTATTGCTGTAATCATAATATTTTTTAGCATGCTTTCAATTACTCATTTATTTTAAATTCTAATTATTTATAATAGTAGATATAGCATACGCTTTTTATATCTTTTTATATCCGTATTGAATTGTTTTAAAAGATGGGAGCTTAACCGATATGCAGGAAGTAAAAACTGATCTACTGATTATTGGTGCTGGTCCGGGAGGACTGAGTGCGGCATTGTATGCCAGAAGAGCAGGGCTTGATTTTGAAATTGTAGAAAAAAAAATGGCAGGTGGACAAATAATAAATACAGCGTCTGTCGAAAACTATCCCGGCTTTAAAGATGATATTTCAGGTTATGAACTTGCACAAAATTTATTGGAGCATTGTAAAAGGTTTGATATCGAAGTAAGGGAATATTTTGCTGTAAACTCTATTGAGTCAGTTAACACCACAAAAAAAGATAAATCTTATCATTTTAAGTGTCCTGGCGATGAAAAGCTAATATGGACAAAATCAGTAATAATGGCTACAGGAGCCAGTCCTGATAGGCTGAATGTTGAGGGAGAAAGTGGATTTATTGGCAAGGGTATTTCTTTTTGCGCAACCTGCGACGGAGCTTTATACAGGGATAGAGAAGTTGCTGTTGTGGGAGGTGGAGATACAGCTATTGAAGAGGCAATTTTTCTCACGAAATTTGCAAAAAAGGTATATATAATTCATAGAAGAAATGAACTTCGTGCGGTAGAAATTCTAAAGGATAGGGTATTTAAGAATAAAAAAATAGAATTTTTATGGAACTCTGTAGTAGAGAAATTTATAGGTAAGAATAAACTGGAGGGAATTTTAATAAGAAACAAAAAAGAAAATAAAACATATAAAATTAAGGTTGATGGAGTCTTTGAATATATTGGCTGGAAACCTAATTCTGAATTGGTAAAAGATTTAGTGGAACTTGATGAGAAAAATTTTATAATTACCAATTTTAAAATGGAAACTTCTCTGCCCGGTATATTTGCGGTCGGTGATGTTAGAAATACGCCTCTCCGGCAGGTCATAACTGCAGTTGCAGATGGGGCAATAGCTGCTATATATGTTGATAAATTTTTATACAGCTCACAATAACAGACACGCTGGGCTGTAATTTTTTTATTTATTTAAAAAAATTCAAGAATGATTAACAGAACTGATATAGTAAGAGTTTATAACGGACCATTATTTTAGGGGTAAAAGTGAGAGAATTAAAAAAATTGAGTTTATGTTAACAGAATGGAAATAATAAGGAGAAATTCTTCAGGGGAAAAAGTTACAGATCTGCAGAGAAGATTAAAAATGCTCGGATACAATCTTGGAGTAACGGATATTGATGGAATTTTTGGTATCGAGACCGAAAATGCAGTCAGAAAATTCCAACAGGATAGAGACCTTTTGGTAACAGGTGTTATAGATCAGGAGACCTGGCAGGAATTAGTTGATGCCGGGTATAAAATTGGTGAAAGGATGCTATATCTAAAGCATCCTCCTTTCAGAGGCGACGATGTGAGAACTCTCCAGCTCTGGTTAAAAACACTTGGTTTTTATCCTTATAATGAGAATGGTATATTTTGTGAAAGAACCAATAAGGCACTTATAGAATTCCAGAAAAATATGAACATTGCTGATGATGGAATAGTTGGGGAAGAGACATTGCAACATCTGAAAAGTTTAAAAAGAATCATAGTATCTAAAAAAACTTCAAATTTTCCCATAATCAGAAATTTGGATAAAAGAAAAAAGCTGCGGGAAAATAAAATTATTCTGGATTATAGTGAAAACATAGAAGATATTAGAAGCAGCAAAAAATATATTAATGAAAAAATATATATTTGTAAAAGTATAGTAAATTTTTGCAGGGATATATTATCTAAAAACGGTATCGAGACATTACTTTCCATTAGTGATGATAAGAAGCAGAATGTTTTTTTGTATGACAGAATTGAATATGCAAATAAGAGTGATGCGGATCTGTTGATTAGTGTAGATTTAAATTATTCAGCGGATCAGAATGCAAATGGCTGCAGCTGTTTTTATTTTAAAGGCCTTAAGTCGTATTCAATTCCTGGATATAAAATTGCGAATCTGATTCAGGATAAAATCACCAGTAACTTAAAAGTTTTAGATTGCAGGGTTCATGGTGCAAACTACGCTATCCTGAAAGCAACAAATATGACATCGGTATTGATAGAACCTGCTTTTATTTCAAATTATAGGGAAAGAGAAAGGTTAAAGAAATCAAGTTATCAGATGAAGATAAGTGAAAGCATAGTTAAAGCCATTTTAGAGTATCTAAGTGAATAAAAAATGTAACAGGAGAAAAATAATATATTTTATGTATATAATATATGATGATTTTTATTTAAAACACCATAATGCTCCCAATCATCCTGAAAATGCAGATAGGCTTACTGCTATTAAGGAAGCATTAAATAACTGGAAATTTAAAGATAAGATAGCCATTAAGAAACCCAGTACTGCTACTGACAGGCAAGTTGAGATGGTTCATGATAAAAACTATATCCAGAAGATAAAAAATCTATCAAGAATGGGAGGTCTTTCTTATCTGGACTCAGACACAGCAGTAACAAAATACACCTATGACTGTGCGCTCCTGGCTGCAGGTGGCTGTTTTGTGGGTTTGGACTTGATTTTTAGCAAGAGAACTAAGTTTGATAAATTTTTTGCTGCTGTCCGTCCACCAGGCCATCATGCTTTTAGGGATGCCGGTAGTGGATTCTGTATTTTTAATAATATAGCCCTGACTGCCAGATATGCCCAGGAAAATTTTGGAGTGGAAAAGATTGCTATATTAGATTTTGATGCTCATCATGGAAACGGGACACAGGAGATCTTTTATGATGACAGTAGTATTTTCTATATATCTTTCCACCAATACCCTCACTATCCGGGGACTGGATATTATAATGAAATCGGAAGGGGCAAGGGAGAAGGCTTTAACATGAATTTTCCTTTTATGCCCTATACCAGGGATCCAGATTATTTAACTGCAATGATAGACATAATTATACCGGTTATGGAAAGATTTGATCCCGGGCTAATTCTGGTAAGCGCAGGATATGATTCCCATTTTTCGGATTCCCTTTCTTCTCTTGGTCTGGTAGAAGAATCATATTACAAGATAATGTATATTATTTCATATCTAAGTTACAAACACTGCCAGGGCAGAACCGGAATATTGCTGGAAGGTGGTTATGAATATAATTCTACCGCAAAAAGCGTTCTTGAGACTATAAGAGGGTGCTTTAATAAAGAGGATTTTCCGGATATAAATACAAGTATTGATCTGGAAAATAAGCTGAAAATAGATGAAAGCTTCAAGATTCAAAAAGTAAAAAACATAGAAATTCTGGACGCTATCAGGGAAATCTTTAAAGTTTAATAAAGGTTAATTTAAGGATGTGTTCAAGGCAGTAACCGTGATATTATAATAGGTATAAGTGTTTATTGTATTAATTATAAGTGCTACTTTTAAGAAGTTGGTTAAAAGAAGTTTTTACAGGTTATTATTTTTATTTTTGATTATTATGATTGCTCTGCCAGCTTGCAGTAGTTATGATGGAAAGTTTGATGTAACCTATTTTTTCAAAACTGAACCAGAAAAAGCTGTTCTGGATTTTTTCCAATCTCTTGCCAATAAGGATCCGGATTTTATTTATACAAATTTACTGCCCGATAAAGATAGGAATAGTATTAGCAGGGAAAAGTACGTAGATGAATTTAATAACATACTTTCCGATGTAGAAAGTATAGATGTTAAAAGAACTGTGTATCTGGGATATGAGAATAATATGAGTAAAGTGGTAGCAGAGTTTGAAGTTAAATATAAAAATGGTGAGGTAAAACAGTATAAAAAGTATATTTATTTGACAGAAGAAAACAATAAGTGGAAAATAATTTTTGAAAAAACTTTTATATAACATAAAATAAAGATTGGAATTTTCTATGAAAGTGATGTGCCAAAAATTATGAGCAAAAGAGGTAAAGATAATTATAAGAAATATAAACAGGTGGAAGAAGGTTCTGGTAATGGGCAGGATATGGAAGAAATGGTGGAATATAAAAAGCCTGGTAAGAAAGTACCGGAAGGTACTTTTAAAAGAGAGATAAAAGAAGAAATTAAAGCAGAGGAACTTGAGGAAGAAATAGAGCTTTTAAGGCAAGAATTAGAAAATTATAAAAAGGTTGAAGAAGAGTATTTAGATAGAATCAAAAGATTGCAGGCAGATTATGATAATTACAGAAAGAGGGCTTTAAAAGAACATCTGGAGCATATTAAGAGGGCAAATAAAGATTTAATAGAAAAGCTTCTTCCTGTAATTGATAATTTTGAAATAGCTCTTGAAACCGGAAAGAAATTAAAAAAAGAAGGGGATAATTTTTTTAAAGGCATAGAAATGATTTATGAAAATTTAATGGAGCTTCTGAAGAAAGAGAATGTCAAAGTTATTGATCCTAAAGGTGAAGAGTTTAATCCAGAAGTTTGTGAGGCAGCTGCAACTGAAGCTGTAAAGGATGTAGATGAAGGTAAAGTACTGGATGTTATAAGAAAAGGTTATATGATAGATAATTTTTTAATAAGGCCAGCAGTGGTAAAAGTCTGTAAAAAAAAGTAAGAAGAGTTTAAAAGCTAAAGCAACGATTTTTAAAACAGAAACTTATACATCCACCCTGGTATTAAACAGGAGTTATATCTAAATGAAAATTGCAATATCCGGCAAAGGTGGAGTGGGTAAGACCACTCTGGCAGCATGCCTTTCCAAGTATTATGCCAATAAAAATCATAAGGTAATTGCTGTTGACGCTGATCCTGATGCCAATCTGGCTTCTGCTCTGGGGATAGATTATGAGGAGGCTTTAAAAATTACACCACTTATAGAAATGAAAAAATTAATTGAAGAGAGAACAGGAGCAAAGCCCGGGGGATATGGAGCGTTCTTCAAATTAAATCCAAAGGTGGACGATATTCCCCAGAAATTTGGGATAGATATCGATGGTGTAAGGATGCTTGTTGCCGGAACAATAAAAGCCGGCGGCAGTGGATGTTATTGTCCTGAAAATGTCCTGCTTAAAAGTCTATTCAGGCATCTTGTTGTCAATCGGGAGGAGATTGTAATCCTGGACATGGAAGCAGGAATAGAACACCTGGGCAGGGGAACCTGCGAGAATATGGATGCTTTGATTATTGTAGTGGAACCGGGACTTAGAAGTGTCCAGACTGCCTGGACGGTTAGAAAGATGTCTCTGGATCTGGGAATCAGGGATCTTTTTATCGTGGTAAATAAAGTAAGAACTGATGAAGAAGAAAAATTGATTGAAGATAATCTGGGTGATTTTGTCATACTGGGAAAACTTCCTTACAGCGACAGGGTAAGAGAG
>VGAU01000035.1 GCA_016870675.1 Actinomycetota bacterium
ACATAAGTAAGACAATAGTCATGGCAACACATAATTTAGAATATACAAAAAAAATATCAAATATAGTAGAAATGAGAGACGGTAAGATAATTTAAAAATTTTCCTATTATTATTTTTTGATTACTATCTTAGCAAGTTTTATATTATTTAAGGTAATAAGACAGAAACCTTAAAATTCAATAGGTTAAAATTAATTAAACGGACTCTTTATTAAAAATATTTTTAAGGTCACTGTAAAACTAACCATTACCATCTGTTATTTTTTTAATCTGACAAATCTTCCGGTAGGAACTATGGTTATTTTAATCCTATGATTTTGAGAAATTCTGTTATCAATATATTCCTGGATATCATCTACCTTTTTAAAACCCATTTTTTCAGTTTCTTCCCTGCTGAAATCTGAATAAAGCAAGACATCTGCTCTTGTAAGAAGCCTGGATATAGCTACTGCCTTATGGCCACCAAGCACGAACTTCCTCTTAAGCCTTCTGCTTATATAATCATAATTCCGACAGTATGCCATCCACTTCTCAAATATATCTTCACCAAATCCTTCACAGCAGGAAGCCACCAGGATTACGGTTCCATTTCCGGTTACTATTCCCTTAACATTTTCCAGAGCTTTCTGAGACTGATATAAGTTTATATCCTTCGGGTATCCCCCCTGAGAAGTTATTACTATATCTGCAGTTTTCTCTACTTCCCTTCCATATATGGAATCATATTTTTTTATACCTTCAAGGTAGGCTTCATTATTCTTCCCTGCCACGGCAGCAATTATATTTTTATTATCATCCAGTATCACATTGAATATAAAGTCAATACCTGCAAGTCTTCCTGCTTCTTCAATATCCTGCCTTACTGGATTATCAAAAAAATTACCCGCAACTGCCCTTTCATCCAGCATCATTGAATGGTTGAATTGAATTGAATTCCTGGCACATATTCCGGGTAAAATCGCTTTTGCTCCTCCGCTATAGCCAGCAAAATAGTGATACTCGATGCTTCCAGTAGCAATTAGAAGATCTCTTCCCAGCGCTCCTTCAAAAACTTCCAATGGAGTACCCCTGGAAGTGCGGCCGATCAATTTTGATTTTGATTCATCTGAGTCTATAATTTCTATGCTGTCATAAATATAATCACCCACCAGCTTCTTTTTTTCGTCTTCAGTATGTTTGCGGTGGATTCCTACACCAAATATAACTTTAATATTCCTATTTTCTATACCTCCCTTATTTAAATTTTCTACAAGCCAGGGTAAAAATTTATATGATGGACAGGGTCTTGTTATATCACTGACGATAATACAGGCACTTTTCCTGCCCCGGGCCATCTCAGATAGTTTTCTGGATTTTACCGGATTTTTAAGAGCCTGTTTAATGATTTTATCTTCATCCAGGCCAGGGCTAATGTTTTCTCCTGAAATAATATCCAGTATGTTTTTATCCGGTATATTCAATTCTACTTTTTCTTTTCTGAAAGGAATTTCTACTCTCATAACCGGTTTTCCATAATTTTTTTTGCTTTTCTTTCAATAAATTCTAAATCTACCTCACCGCGCGTATTACCGGTCTCCATAGCAGCTCTGGCTACACTTACCGCAACAGCCGGTAGAACCCTCCTGTCAAAAGGTTTGGGAATAATGTAATCTTCCTTTAGATCATCGCTCACAATTTCCGAAATGGCTTTTACAGCAGCCAGTTTCATTTCTGTGTTTATCTCTATTGCTCTCGCGTCAAGAGCTCCCCTGAATATTCCTGGAAATGCCAGTACATTATTAACCTGATTGGGATAATCGCTTCTTCCGGTAGCAATAATCCTGGCACCACATTTCATGGCAAGTTCTGGTTTAATTTCAGGCTCTGGGTTTGCCAGGGCAAATATAATTGGATTTTTTTTCATCTTTTTTATCATTTCAGCAGCCAGGACATTTGCAACTGATACCCCTACAAATACATCAGCATCTTCCAATGCACAGGATAGGTCTCCTTTTATATTATTTAAATTTGTAAGTTCTGCCAGTCTTTGCTTTGCGGTATTCAAGCCTTCCCTGCCCTTATATATTATTCCTCTCCTGTCACATACAATAATATCCACTGCACCGATGTAATTTAATAAATTTATAATAGAAGTACCGGCTGCCCCTGCTCCATTTATAACTATTTTTACCTCTGTTATATCTTTCTCGTAAATCTTCAGAGCACCGAGTAGCCCGGCCAGGGTTACAATGGCAGTCCCATGCTGATCATCATGGAAGATAAGCATATTTGTTTCTTTCTTCAGCCTGTCCTCGATCTCGAAACACCTGGGCGCTGCAATGTCCTCCAGGTTTATTCCCGCAAATGATGGCTCCAGCATTTTTATAGTATTTATAACCACTTCATTATCCTGGCTGTCTATGCATATAGGAAAGGCAGATACTCCTCCAAACTGCTTAAATAACACACATTTCCCTTCCATTACCGGAAGGGCTGCTCTGGCTCCAATATTTCCAAGACCCAGAACAGCGGAGCCATCAGATACCACCGCAATCATATTACCCCTGGCTGTATATGTATTTAATTCTCCAGGGTTTTTAGCAATTATACGGCAGGGTTCTGCAACGCCCGGGGAATATGCGAGGGATAAGTCATGGTCACTATTGGTTTTTACTTTACTTATTATATCAATCTTACCAACATTTTTTTTATGCATTTCCAATGCTTCTTCATAAATATTCAATTGATTTTCACCTATTCTTTTCTATCTTTAATAATTTAGTTTTAATATTTATTTATGATACTAGTTTTTATATTCTTTATCACTAGTTGATAATTATTTTTTAAATTTTTTAGCATGTTTGTTTAATGCTACCACTACTGGAAGCTCTTCACCAGATAAAAAATAAGAAACTAACATGCAATTTAACAGGTATAATTTTATTATTGATAAATTATGACATATAATAATGTGCATGGAATATTTTGCAGATACAGACATTGGAAAATATAGAGAAAAAAATGAAGATTATCTTTATGCTGAAAACAACCTATTTATTATAGCCGATGGTATGGGAGGACACATGGCCGGAGAGGTTGCAAGCAGAATTGCTATTGAAACTTTCATAGAAAATTTTAATAGTAGTCTGAAAGATAGAAGTAAAAAAATTTCAGATAATAAAAAAACAGATAAACCAGGCTCCAGCCAGATAAAGGAGCTATTACTTAAAAGCATTAAAAATGCCAACAGGGAAGTATACAGCAAAGCAATCCTGCAACCTGGCTATTACGGTATGGGAACCACATTTACAGGATGCTATATCCAGCAAGACAAAGCATATACAATTCATGTGGGTGACAGCAGACTTTATATTAAAAGAGGCAGTGAGTTTAATCTGTTAACTTCCGATCATACCATCGTTGGTGAATTATTCAGAAGAGGAGAAATAAGCTATGAGCAAACTTTCAATCATCCTCAAAGAAACTACCTCACAAATGTCCTCGGAGTTGCAAAAGATGTAGATCCGGATTTTAATTCATATAAAGTCCTACCAGAAGATATACTGCTCCTGTGTTCTGATGGACTTAATTCCATGTTGAAGGATGAAGATATCGACAATATTATTGATAAATATAAAGATGCTAAAGATATTGCAAAGAATCTTATAAAAGGTGCAATAAAAAAAGGTGGTCTGGATAATATAACAGTTATAGTTGTAAAAATTTAAGATATGTTCAATAAAGATTTTAGAGAATATAAATTAATCTCAAAAAGATACAGGATAATCAAAAAGATAGCTTCGGGTGGAATGGCTGATATCTTTCTGGGAGATGACTTAAAACTGAACAGAAAAGTCGCTGTAAAAATATTATCTGCTAATTATGCAGGTGATAGAAATTTTGTGGCAAGATTCAAGAGCGAAGCACAAATTCTTGCCAGGCTTAATCATCCTAATATTGTACAGGTATACGACTGGGGAGAATTTAACAGCTCCTATTTTATTTGCATGGAGTATATTGAAGGAGAAAGTTTAAAGGAAATAATAGAAAAAAAGGGTCCGCTGCCCCCTGAGACTGTTGCTGACTATGCAATACAAATCTCCAGCGCGCTGCTGGCAGCTCATAAAAACAACCTTGTACACCGTGATATTAAACCTCAGAATATACTTGTAACCCTGGAAGGAAAAGTTAAAGTTACTGATTTTGGCATTGCAAAATCCCTGACTGTTGATGTCACCAAAACACTAAATATAATGGGAACAGCTCATTACATCTCACCTGAACAGGCAAAGGGGGAAGTTTTAGACCACCGGACAGATATTTACTCATTAGGGATTGTATTGTATGAAATGTTAACTGCAGATGTTCCTTTTAGAGGGAGTAGCTCCATAGACATTAGCCTCAAACATATATATGAAAAACCTTTAAAGCCATCTGAACTAATGGAAAATATACCAGATAAATTAGAAAAAATAATAATGCATTGTCTGGAAAAAAACCCCCTGGCGCGCTATCCAACTGTAAGAGAACTGATAGGCGACCTTCAAAAATACGAGACCGATAAACCTTTAAGTTTCAGCGCCAAAGGACAAAATCTAAATAGAGCCGGCGTATTTATAAAAAAAATAAGGCCTCATCTGGCCACTATTATTATGGCAGCTTTTATGGTTGTCTTTCTGGTGTTATTTATATTTTATAGTTATAAATACTATAATGATAAAATTTCTGACCACTCTATGGTCTCGGTCCCCCCGGTTGAAAATATTCCAGCTGAAAATGCAAAAGAAATACTTGCATTATTTAATCTGAATTTGATAGTAAAAGACGAAATCTACAATTCAGAAATCCCGGAAGGATTTATCATAGAACAAACTCCAGAACCCGAAAAAAATATTCCAACCGGCAGCGATATTGAAGTAATTATCAGCAAAGGTCGGGAAATTACATTTATTCTAACTCCTAACCTAATAGGTCTTAGCCTGGAAGATGCCTCAGAAATATTAGAGAATTCCGGACTCATAAAAGGAAATATTTCTAAAGAATATTCCAGTACTTTTAAAGAAAATTTGATCATGGACCAAAAGCCGGAGTTTAATGAAAGAATTGAGCCGGGAGGATCTGTAAATATAATTGTAAGCAAAGGTGAGGAGACCATCATTATTCCCAATATTATTGGCCTGGACTTTATAGAAGCTTCAAATTATCTTGAATCTCTTGGCCTGATAGTAAAAAGCACTAATAAAGCCCCTGTAACAAGTACAGATATAACAAATGAAACTGGAAAAATCATAAAAATAATCCCATCTCCGGGTACCAAAGTCAAAGCAAATAGTCTGGTGGAAATAACAATTTCAACAAATGAGCCGCTGGTTCTTGTTCCTGATCTTATGAACTTTAGCGTTGAACAGGCTAAAAGTAAGCTTGATTTAGAAGGTATTAATTATGAAATAAGTTATATAAATACAGATTACTCGGTACAGGAAGGTACAGTTTTAGGTCAAAATCCTGAAGCTGGAACCTACATTTCCCCGGGTTCCAGTGTAATTTTATCTATAGGCAGTTAAGACCTGTCATTCAGTACTGAAAAATCCCATGGATTCAAATTTCTTAGCTCTTCTGGACTTTAATTCTTCTCCAGGAATGCTGGCAAACCTCTCCAACGCATCAATAATATATTTTTTTACAATCTTTACCATTCTTCCGGGCGCATTCTGAGCCCCGCCAATTGGTTCGTGGATAACCCTATCTATTATCTTGAGTCTAAGCATATCTCTTGAAGTCAGTCTTAGTTCCCTTGCTGCCAGTTTGGTACCGGAAGGATTTTTCCATAGAATAGCTGCACATCCTTCTGGCGAAATAACTGAATAAGTAGAATTTTCCAGCATTGCCACTTCATTTCCAACAGCCAGCGCCAGTGCTCCCCCGCTTCCTCCTTCACCAATTAAAATAGCAATAATGGGAACCTTAACTTCAAACATAAGCAAGATACTTTTTGCAATAGCGCTTGCCTGTCCATCATCTTCAGCTTCAAGAGCAGGGCACGCTCCTGGCGTATCTATTAAAGTAACGATAGGAAAACCGAACCTGTCGGCCAGCCGCATAATCCTCTGGGATTTTCTATATCCCTGAGGTATGCTCATACCAAAGTTATATTCCAATCTCTGCTTTATATCTTTGCCTTTATTATGCCCGATAACAGCAACAGTCTTTCCATTAATCTTACCCAGACCTGCAACAATCGATCTGTCCTCACCGGTCAGCCTGTCACCGGAAAGTTTTACAAAATCTTCAAAAATACCATTTATATAATCCAGGCATTGTGGCCGGTTTTCATTTCTCGAAAGCTCCACGATCTTCCAGACTCTTTTAGCGTCCCTTTCAACTTTTTTATAACTTTCAATTTTCCGGGCAAGATCTCTTTCTGCATCTTTAAAATGTATACCAGTAAAGAAAGGGATTTTTTTTAATTTTTCAAGCTTGGACAGTGACCCTAAAATCTCTTTAAGATAACTTTTTGGAATTTCTTCCAGCTTTTTTAAATCCATATCATTCCTTAAATAACTTTAACAGATTAGTCAGAGTATACTTAAGCTCATTTCTATTTACAATCATATCCACCTGACCATTTTTTAAATTCCTCTCTGAAGTTCCGAAATCAGGAGGAAGATTCTTTTTTATAGTCTGTTTTACAACTCTTGGACCTGCAAAACAGAAGAGCGCATCAGGTTCCGCTATTATGATATCCGCCACTGTGGCAAAGCTTGCGCTAACACCTCCAGAAGTGGGATTGGTAATTATGGTTATATAGGGGATTTTACTCTCCTTTACTCTGTTCACACTGGAGACTGTCTTTGCCATTTGCATCAGGGATATTACCCCCTCCTGCATCCTTGCTCCACCTGATGCGCAGAATATAACCAGGGGAATATTTTTTTCAATACAGTAGTTGGATAAAATCTTAATCTTCTCTCCTACCACACTTCCCATGCTTCCGCCCATAAAACCAAAATCCATAACACCAAGGGCAACATTATTTCCCTCTATCTTTGCCTCACCAATGATGACTGCTTCATCCAGGCTGGTTTTAAGCTTCGTCTCTTTCAGTCTTACACTATAAGACTTGACATCATAAAAGTTTAAGAAATCATCTGAATTAATATTCTTTCCCAGCTCGATAAAACTATTGCTGTCTACAGTAATTTGCAATCTGTCCCTTGCATTAATATAGTGGTGATAATTGCAGTACGGACATACCCACAGATTTAATATAAAAATTTCATTTTCAATATCCTTAGTGCAATTCTTGCATTTGATTTTTTCCATCTTATATGCCTTTATGAATATATATGTTATATATGTCCCTTTATAAATATTTTTTAAATCCTAGCGTGACATTATGACCGCCAAAACCCATAGAATTTGAAAGTGCAATACGGACCTCTCTCTTCTGGCTTACCTTTGCTGTATAATTCAAGTCGCACTTCTCATCTGGATTATCGAGATTTATAGTTGGAGGAATAATATTGTTTTTTATAGCCAAAATTGCAGCCACAGCTTCAATCGCGCCTGATGCCCCCAGGCAGTGGCCGGTCATTGATTTGGTTGAATTTATATTTATGTTATAAGCATATTCGCCAAAACATCTTTTAATTGCGACACTTTCAACAACGTCATTTAAAGTAGTTGATGTCCCATGAGCATTAATATGGTCCACTTCTTCCAGACCTATGCCACCCTCATTCAGACAACTCCTCATGCATCTTGCCACATTTGCACCCGACTCTTCCAGTGCCGTTATATGGTATGCTTCTCCTGAAAGACCATATCCAAAAATCTCGCAGTATATCTTAGCATCTCTTCTTAAGGCAGACGTGAGTTCTTCCAGTATTAATATACCGCAGCCTTCACCCATCACAAATCCATCTCTATCCCTGTCAAATGGTCTGGAGGCTTTCTCTGGTTCATCATTTCTGGTAGAAAGAGCCTGCATATTAGAAAAACCTGCCATTCCTAATGGGGTTATAGCTGCTTCACTCCCACCAGTAATCATCACTTCAGCAACTCCCCTTTTAATTATTTCAAATGAATCACCTATGGCATTTGAACCTGCGGCACATGCTGTAGTAGTAGTACTTACTGGTCCTTTAGCACCCGTGGCTATAGAAACCTGGGCAGCTGCCATATTGGATATCATCATAGGAATAAGAAAAGGACTTACTTTATCTGCACCCTTGCCAAGCAGTTTTATATGCTGCTCTTCCAGAGTTGCAAGTCCGCCAACTCCGCTTCCTATATAAACCCCCACTTCATTTTCACTTCTTGAATTAACCTTAAGATTGCTGTCCTTTATAGCATTTGACGTTGCGGCAACCGCAAATTGGGAAAATCTATCCATTCTTTTAGCCTGTTTGAAGTCCATATAATTTTCAGGCTCAAAATCCCTGATCTGTGCAGCTATCTTTGAAGCAATCTTTTCTACATCAAACCGGTCAATCCTGCTGACACCTGATTTTCCGGAAATTAAATTATTCCAGAACTTTTCAACTTCCAGCCCTAACGGCGACATTACTCCCAGGCCGGTTACAACTACCCTTCTTCCTTTATTCATTTGTTCCATCAATAATTCCTTTTCTATAAGGTTATCACTCTGCCTTTTAAATACCCATTCCGCCATCCAGATTTATCACAGTACCGGTTATATAATTGGAGTCATCACTTGCCAGAAAAAGCGCTGCCTTTGCAACATCGTCTACACTTCCCAGCCTCCCGGTAGGAATTTGCTCCATCAATTTTTCCTTTATTTTATCACTCAACTTTTTAGTCATTTCAGTCTCAATATAGCCAGGAGCTATAGCATTAACCAGAATATTTCTGCCCGCAAGTTCTCTGGCAAGGGTCTTTGTAAGCCCTATTATTCCAGCTTTAGATGACGAGTAATTACTCTGTCCCGCATTCCCGTGAACCCCGACTATTGAAGATATATTTATTATTTTTCCACTTCTATTCTTTACCATATATTTAACTGTATGCTTGGAACAGATAAAAGCTCCGGTCAGGTTTATATCAATTACTTTTTTCCAATCTTCAAGACTCATCCTGATTATTAGATTATCCCTGGTGATTCCGGCATTATTGACCAGAATATCAATCCTGCCTTCAGCCTCAATAATTTTTTCAATAGACTGCTCCACACTTTTTTCATCGGTTATATCCACTTTGAAAAAAATAACTTTACCATCATAAGCCGGCTGGAGTTCACCTACAGTCCTGGCTCCTTCTTCCTGGTTGACATCAAAAATATATACAGATGCACCTTCCTTTAAAAAAGTCTGGCTAATCTTCTTTCCAATGCCCCTGGCACCGCCGGTTATTATGGCCACCCTATCTTTAAGCCTCATTTATGATTCCTTCCTTTTTTTAATGCATTTTTTAAATTTTCAATATCTTCCATTTTGTTGGTGTCAAGTATAATAATATCCTTGCCACTCCTTTGCGCAATTCTACTAACCAATCCGGATAAAACTTCCCCGGGACCAACTTCTACAAATATCCCGACACCCTTGCCAAGCAGATACTCAATACTGTCGACCCATCTTATGGGACCGGTCAGCTGGCCGGTCAAAGTCTTTTTAATATCATTCTTATCTCTATAAGCCACCTCGGTGGTGGAAAAGAAAGGCAATTTCATGTCTGTAAGTATAACATTCTCTTCAATAAATCTTCCAAGCTTATTTGAAACTTCCTTCATTAACGGGGAGTGCGAAGCAATACCGACTTTAAGCGGTATTATCTTTCTTACCCCTCTTGATTTTAATTCCTTCATCGCTTCCCCAACTGCGTTTTCGTACCCGCTTATCACTATTTGCAAGTAGTCATTATAATTAGCAACAAATACCCTGCCCTTCAAATCACCAAGAACATCCTCAATTATACTTATCCCTGTTCCCAAAACAGCAGCCATCATTCCTTTTGCACCCCTGTCAGATTCACTCATAATTTTTCCCCTGTATCCAACAAGTTTCGCCCCCTGCTCAAAACTATAAGCGCCGCAGCTGTAAAGCGCGCTGTATTCTCCAAGGCTATGTCCCAATACTGTATCGATACATTCCCTGTTTATGAAAAGATCATTTACTATATAATCATTTAGAGCACAG
The DNA here is from genome assembly GCA_016870675.1 of Actinomycetota bacterium. GTDB lineage: Bacteria > Actinomycetota > Humimicrobiia > Humimicrobiales > Humimicrobiaceae > Hydromicrobium. The sequence continues at coordinate 10,133 of VGAU01000035.1, forward strand.
CTTAAGCTGTAAATTGAAATCTGACTAAACCGGGTATTATCAAGTGAATTATCCCTATCGCTGCCGTTAATTATTTTTAATATATCTTTACCTATAACCTCACTTGAAATTTCAAAGTACCTTCTATATTTGCTATTGGCGCCTAAAAATTCTCCCCCCATATCCGGATACTGTGACCCCTGACCCGGAAACATAAGAGCAATCCTTTTAAAGTCCCCAGTATTTTTTATGTTTTTACCATTCAACTGTAGAAAACCTTTCTAGCCAAGAGCAAACATTATATCCGCAGTGCAGGCAATATCATTTCCAACCATTGCCCTTCCTTTTGCCTTACCAATATTTCTCTTAAAGCTTTCCATCTCTACCTCTACTGTCAGTTCATCTCCAGGCTTTACTATTCTCCTGAACCTGGCTTTATCTATACCGGCAAATAATACCAGTTTTCCTTTATTTTCAGGCAGCACGAGAACTGAAACTGCTCCCGCCTGGGCAATGGTTTCAACTATGAGAACTCCGGGCATAATGGGGTTGGAGGGAAAATGTCCCTTAAAATAATATTCTTCCTGCCTGACATATTTTACTGCTTTAATTCTCTTACCTGGCTCAACTTCAACAATTTTATCGATTAAAAGAAAAGGGTCTCTGTGGGGAATAATACTTTCAATATCTTTTCTGCTCATTCCTTTCATAACTTTTTTCCTTTATATAAAAAAAATCCTTAATGATAATTATAAAATAGAACCCCTGCAGCTTTTTAGATAGACGCTGCAATATTTTTATAGTTTCATAGAAAAACCGCTGCACTGATTCTGCAGCCGGCTGCAATATTGAATTCTATCTTTTTTTCGTTATTTATTCTTTCTTTTTTTATATAATGTATAGTACTATTTTTTATAAAAAAATTTTAAAAGGAGCAAACGTTGAAAGAAGTAAACTGGGTTTTAGCGCTGGTAATTTCTATTGTTTTTGGACAGCTTGGCGTAGACAGGTTCATAATGGGTCATGTAGGCCTGGGAATTTTAAAACTGATAACATTTGGTGGTTTTGGAATCTGGTGGCTCATTGATGTCATTTTAATTGCTACTAAATATAATTTTAGCAATGTAAAATGGGTTGACTGAATAAATCTTTAAATATTAAATGATAAATTTCAATATAGATAAGTATAAAAATTTCCTTGAGACTGATCATATCGGGAAAAATATCATTTACTTAAAA
>VGAU01000036.1 GCA_016870675.1 Actinomycetota bacterium
CTATGAAGTTTTTACCGTCAACAAATCTTCTAAAAGCTATAGGAATTCTTACTTCCACAGCCATTGATTTTACCTTCTATTAAAAATAAAAATGATAATAGTTTTTAAATCATTAATAAATTTTATAAACATATTTAAGTTATAATTGAAAACTCATATTAATAATTAAAATAACTTACTTATTTATATTCCATATAATATTTTTCCATACTAAGATCTTCTGCTACTTTTTTGCAAGTTATTTTACCCTTATATATATTTAAGCCACTCAGTAGCTCTTTATCTCTCTTAATATATGGAAGGGTTAAGTTTGTGAGCGCAATAGTTGAAGTTTTTGGGAAAATACCAAGCATATTAGTTACACAGTAGTGTAGAACACCTTCTTCAATATATACAGGGTCTTTATGTGTGGTAGGTCTAGCAGTTTCGATACTGCTTCCTTGATCAATATCTACTTCCACTATTACCGAGCCTTTTTTCATCTTTTTTACCATATCTCTCCTGATAAGAATTGGTGTCCTTGCACCCCTTACATAAACTGCACTAATTAGTAGATCAGTTTTTTTGACTTCTTTTAAGATATTATGTTCAGACATAATAAGTGTGGAGACATTTGAATCAAAGTAGCTTCCCATCTCTATTTCTCTAAGTTCGGAAATAAAGGGTGACATTATAGTAACTTTAGCTCCTAAACCTGCAGCTATTTTAGCTGCACTTTTTGCTGCAACACCTGCGCCAAGTATTAAGACATAGCCTGGAAGTACACCTGATAGTCCACTAACCAGAAGACCTTCTCCTCCAAAATTTATTCCAAGGTAATACGTCCCAACGATTGTAGCAACTCTGCCTGCAATTTCACTCATTGGAGCCAGTAGTGGAAAATGACCATCTTTTTCTATAGTCTCATAAGCTATGCATACAGATTCTGAATCTATAAGTGCTTGAGTAAGTTTTTTATTTGATGATAAGTGAAGATAGGTAAAAATTATCTGGTCTTTTTTAATAAGTGGGTACTCTTTTTCAATAGGTTCTTTTACTTTAATTATCATTTCTGAAGATTCGTAAACTTCTTCAATGGTACTGCATATTTTAGCTCCTGCATCTGTATATTCTTGATTGCTGTATTCACTTCCAAGCCCAGCACTATTTTGTATAAAAACTTCATTCCCACTGCCTACAAGCTCGTATGCACCACCGGGAGTTAAAGATACTCTATATTCGCTTTCTTTTATCTCTTTTGGAACCCCAATAATCAACAGACTCTACCTTCCTATCAGTTTAGACTACATTGAAAAATTAACTTAAAAAGCCAAAAAAACATTGTAATGGTCTTATGTTATACATTTAATCTTATATCATAAACTGAATTGTCTGTCAATCTTTTTAAAGATTTTACTGGAAATACAAAATGATAATGTATGTTGTATACGCAATGGTAACTTTTCTTTATTTCCACAAATATATTTTATCATAATGCTTTCATATATCATCCCACGCCCAAGGGGCGGGGAATTCCAAGTTAAACATGGTTTTTTTCTCCTAAAATATAAAATATAAATAATGTAAAAGTAACCTTTTCCCAAAATTTTTAATTTCTCCAGATAGTAAGTTTTCACTATTTCTACCAAAAATTATTTTTGTGGGATATTAAAAAACAAAATTTTCCATAGAAGCGTATCTTTCACAGTAAATTAATTACAAAGTCCTGCTACTGTAGCACCTACTATAGTAGCATCATCAACTTTTTTTATTTCATAATAGTTTTGATCACCAAGTATTTTATTCATATAATACTCTACTCTAAAGCTAAAATTCTTAAGGTTATAAAAACTGCTGCCCTCGGCAATAATACAAACTGGACGGCAGGGATTTGCACCTTTCTCAGATTTTTTGATAGCAGAAGAAAGAACAATTGATGATAAAATGGCAGCCTTTTCAACCAGTCCGTCCAATAGATAATAAAACTTTATTATCTCGTCTTCATTTATAAACTTCATTGCTTCTAATAGCGAGTTTTCTTTGCTTGGTGGGTAACGAAAGAAATCGCTTATATATTGAGTATCCAAATTGGATATTCCTGCTTTAGCTAAAAAATCTGTTGTAAAAAGTTCTTCCTTTAGAGCAGCTTTTACAGTCTCGATTACCAATCCACCTAAATAGGCTCCTGACATCATTTTTTCAAAAGTATACATGCCCGGATCAAGAGTTTTACTATCAAATTCATAATCTACATCACCTCTTGGACCCTTAGCGAAATTGCCAGCTTCAATATTTACTATCTGATAATCATCCGGGTTTAAAGTCATTACTGAATCTTTTCTAATATTCCTATTCTGTTCTATATAACAACTATTCATTCCTGTGCCCAAAACAAAACCTATATAACTATCAAACTCCCTGTTTTGAAAAGCTGATACGCCTGATAAAAGTGTAGCAACTGTATCATTTAAAATTACTATCTTTTTTTCTTCATTTATTCCGAATTCTTTAATAGCGCTTTTAAGATTTTCACCAATTAATTCCCCTTCAACTTCCTTGGCTTTGATCTCCTTACACCATCTAACAAGTCTCCCATCTTTATTTGGAAAAATCTCAGAAGGGTATGAAAATATAAAAGCAATGCTGTCACTTTCATTTAATATATCTTTTATAAAACTCGCTATATAATTAAAAAATTCATTCTTGCTAACTTCGTAATTTAAACCCGGCATTTTATACTGATTATAATTATTTATAACAGGCATAAAGTCACTATTGAAATGCACAACAGCTTTTCTAAAATTTGTCCCTCCAGCATCAAGAACTATAACTGGCTTATTTATCAAGACCTTTCTCTCGAATTTAATAAATGTAGGAAACATTTTCAATGAACTGGGTTCATTTACCAGACCTTTTTGCATTTCATCTAAAAAGTACATTACATATTTTTCTATGTCTATGTTTTTCACATGCATATTGTGTTTGAATAAGAATTCATCAACACTCTTTTTTAAGACAGTATTATTCATAATCCTAAAATCTAAAAAATAAATCAAACTGAGATCTAAATAAATTAAAATTATATAAGATAAGTTAAGATCAGCTTCTTAGCTAATAATATACCCTGCTCTATATTCTCTTCGTCCTTTTCCCATCCCCTATCTTCGTGTTCAATGCTGATTACTCCATCATAATTAATTTCATATAAGGCTCTTATGTATTTTTTCCAATCAATATCCCCCATACCAGCAATTTTATCTTCGTAAAAGCCAAATCCGTAAATACCTTTGTAAGCAAGTTTTTCAGGAAGCATTTTTGTATCCTTTGCATGCGTATGGAATATTTTTTCCTTGAAATCATATACTGCTTTCACATAATCAATCTGCTGCCAAACAAGGTGTGATGGATCAAAATTAAGCCCAATGTAATCAGATTTTATTAGCTCGAACATTTTATCCCAGATTTCAGGGGAACGGGCTATATTGTGGCCTCCAGGCCATCTATCCGCCCATAGCATCGGACAGTTCTCTATAGCAATTTTTATGCCATTGTCCTCTGCAAATTTAACAATATCTGTAAAAATATCTTTATACATTTTTAAATTATAATCATCATTCTCATCTTTATTCCTGCCGACAAATGTTCCAACAACACCAACTCCAAGTTTATTTGCTACACCTATTACTTTCTTTAAATGTACTATATTAAAATCCCTTTTTTCTGGATCCGGGTCAAGGTAATTGGGATAATATGCAAGTGAAGATATTTCAATTTTGTTTTTTCTTAATACATCATTTATTTTATCTATAGTTCCTTTATCCAGTATATCCACATCAATATGTGTAACACCTGCATATCTTCTTTTTTCAAATTTCTTTGGCCAGCAGGGTATTTCAATGTTTTCAAAATCATTTTGTGCTGCCCATTCAATAAGTTCCTCAAATTTCCTCTCAGGAAAACATGCAGTTAAAAATCCTATTTTCATTTTTGTCTCTTTTTAAAAATTTTTTTAACATTTTTAAAACTTTTGCTGCTCTTTTATTTAAGCCTTTCCAGAATACCAACTGTTGCCGTAGCCCCAAAACGGGAACATCCTAATTTCTTTATCTCAATTGCACGTTCCAATGTTCTAACTCCGCCAGCAGCTTTTATTTTAATTTCTGGCTTTGCATATTTTCGCATCAATTTGAGATCTGGATCAGTTGCACCAACAGTTCCAAAACCTGTTGAAGTTTTAACATAATCTACATTTAATTCATTGCAAATTTTGCAAGCATTAATTTTCTGGCTATCATCAAGATAACAATTCTCAAAAATTACCTTTACTATAATACCATGTTTATGGGTTAATTCTGTTACTGCTCTCAGATCTTCTTTGACATATTCTAGGTTATTAGATCTTAACTTGCCGATGTTTAAAACTACATCCAGCTCCACAGCACCATTTCTAATAGCTTCCTCAGCTTCAAATACTTTTACTGACGTTGTAGTGGTTCCATGAGGAAATCCTATAACTGTTGTAGTTAGTACGTTTGAACTTTCCAGCGTCTTCTTAGCAAGTTTCACATCACTGGGTCTAACACAAACTGATGCGACTTTGTATTCCATAGCGATCTTACAGCCTTCAATAATTTCAACATCTGTTAAGGTAGGATTTAATAGAGAGTGATCAATCATTGAAGCTATTTCTTCATAAGTTACCATATTATCTCCCTTGTAATATTTTTTTAAATGATTGTATATAGTACGAACAAAAAAAATAATAAAAATTAAATTTTTACAAAACCCTTTAAATCACATAGTAATTACAATAGTTAAAAATTTAATTAATTCAAATCAAACAATTTCTAATAATAATAATATTATTATAAATAAAACCTATACTATGTAGGTAAGTTCTTCGCCGTTAATATATGCCTTGATCTGGTCCGCAATCCAGTCTATAAGTCTTTGCCTTGATTCCCTTGTTGACCATGCTGAGTGAGACGTCACAATTAAATTCTTAACCTCATTGTCAAGCAAAGGATTGCCTTCAGTTGGTGGTTCTTTTAACAAAACATCAAAGCCCGCACCAGCAATCAATCCTGAATTCAAAGCGTTTGCCAGGTCATTCTCATTTACAATTCCGCCTCTTGCAGTATTTATTAAAATTGCAGACCTTTTCATTTTCTTAAAGGCTTTTTCATCTATTAAATTCCTGGTGCTTTCAGTTAAAGGACAACATAACACAACAATGTCAGATTCTCTCAAGATATCATCAATTGAATAATTCTTATACCCAGATTTTGAAATATCAACAATATCGTATGCCAAGACTTTCATTCTGAAACTTTCTGCAACCCTTGCAACTTCACGGCCAATGGATCCGAATCCAATAATTCCAATTTTTTTCTGATAAAGTTCGAAAGTTGGGTATAAAAGTAAATCAAATGTATTTGATTTTTGCCACAAGCCCTCTTTAACTGCAGTATCATATTCTCGCAATTTAGTTGCAAAAGCCAAAGTTAAGGCAAAAATATGTTGAGTAACTGAATACTTTGCATAATCAGCTATATTAGTAACACGTACTCCATAATCCTTTGCAGCCTGGATGTCTATATTGTTATAACCGGTTGCTGCTTCACATATGTATTTAAGTTTCGGAACCAGCTGACTAATTCTTTCTCTAGTCATATGCATTTTATGGGCAATAATTATGTCTACATCCTCGCAATAAGGCATTGGGTCATCAGCAATTGCTAACTGGTAAGCTGAATAATCGCCTAAAGCTTCTAATTTACTATAATTAATATCATTATTTAAAGTAACCAGGTGGGATTCAAGAAAAACTATTTTCATTAAATAGCACCTCTTTCTTTATATGAAGTTGGACTTTAAAAATAAATTATAATTTATTTACTTTTATTTCTTTACATATAAGGTATTATCAGCTGTTTTTTTAAAACAATCACTAACACCTTTATCTATTTTATAATTTATTATGATTTACCTACTGCATTTTGTTTAATTAGTTCTTTATATATTTTTTCAGCATCTCATCAAACTTTTCCTTTTCCTCTGAAAGTACTGAATAGGTGTGCTCAGGTGCTGGGAATCTTACTGCTTGTACGTCATCAACATATTCTTTTATTGCATTGATAATAACCTCCGCAACATTAGCATATTTCTTTACAAACTTTGGTGTAAATGCTGCAAAGTAACCTAACATATCTCCACAAATTAGAATCTGGCCATCAACATCTGCACCTGCACCTATCCCAAGTACAGGAATAGTTAGTATTTTTGTTATTGCTTCTGCTAATTCAGGTGGTATTGCCTCAACAAGCAGCATTTTTGCTCCTGCTTCCTGAACAGCTATAGCATCTAGAATTACAGCTTCTGCAGATTCTGCAGTTCTACCCTGTGCTTTAAATCCACCCAGAACTCCTGATGATTGCGGGGTCAAACCAATGTGCCCGATTACCACTATTCCGGCATCAGCTATTGCTCTTATTCTTGATGCTATTCTTACACCACCTTCCAACTTAATTGAGTCAACATTGGCTTCTTTAACAAATCTTACTGCATTAGCAACTGCATAAGCGTCTGAAGTATGATAGCTTCCGAAAGGCATATCACCAACTATAAATACATTTGGTGCTCCTCTTCTAACAGCTTTGCAATGAATTATGCATTCATCCATTCTCACCGAAACAGTACCATCGTAACCATAAACAACCATTCCAAGTGAGTCGCCAATCAAGATCATATCAATACCTGCAGCCTCTGCAAAACTTGCTAATGGATAGTCGTAAGCTGTCATCCAGGTTATTTTTGTTCCTGCTTTTTTCATTTCATAAAAATCCCATATACTCTTTTTCTTCATTTTTATTCCTTTCTTTACTTGTTAATTTAGGTTTACATTTATGCGTTTTAAAATAAAATTAAATTTAAATTAATTTAGAATTACCCACTATTTATCGCTCTGCTATTTTTCATAATTATAAAATCCTTTTTTATTCTTCCTCCCAAGCATTCCTGCCTGAACCATTTTTTTAAGTAGCAGTCTTGGTTTATATTTTTCATCCTGCAATCCGTTGTATAGGGTTGTGATTGAATTTAGCAGTCCATCCAGACTGATAAAATCAGCTAACTCCATGGGACCCATTGGCAGATTAGCTCCAAGCTTCAATGCAGTATCTATATCTTCAGGCTTTACTCCCTCTTCAACTAGCTTTATTGCTTCATTAATAAAAGGAACTAGGAGCCTATTTACTATAAATCCAGGAGTATCTTTTGCAAGAACTGGAACTTTACTCAGTTTTTCTGCTACAGCCTTTGCAATTTGCACAGTTTCTTCTGATGTATTAAATCCTGGAGTTATTTCAACAAGTTTCATAAGTGGCACAGGATAGAAAAAATGCATTCCAACTATCTTATCTGCTCTTGATATCGTACCTGCAATTTCAGTAATCATTAAACATGAAGTATTGGTAGCAAAAACGACATCGTTTTGACAAATTTTATCAAATTCACCAAAAACTTCTCTTTTCAGCTTTAAATCTTCAGTGACAGCTTCAATAAGATAGTCAATTTCTATAAAATCATTGCTATCAACAGTAATTTTTACTCTTTTTATGGCATCATCAGCCTGGAAAGCATCGATATTGCCCTTCTCAACCAATCTATTAATCCTACTTTTGATTTCATCCAAAGATTTCCGCAACAGTTCTCTGCTAACATCCTTTAATAAAACATCAAATCCTGATTGAGCTGCAGTCTGAGCAATTCCAGTTCCCATAAGACCTGCACCAAGAATGCCTATTTTTTTAACTTCCATCTCTACCATTTACCTTCTGAATTAATAATTTTTAAAAATTTCTCTTTCAAGCCCAAATTTTTATCGCTGAAAATAATACTATCTATTAATTGTAAGTTCTTTGAAACTTTTGGTTTAAACTCCATCTTTGCAAAAATGTCTTTTTCAATATCCACTCCAGGCGCAATTTCAATCAGAGTCAAACCATTTTTTTCTAGCTTAAACACTGCCCTTTCAGTTACAAAAATAACATGCTGACCAGTTTTTTGCGCATAATGTCCATTAAAAGTAAGATGTTCAACCTTATTTTTAAATTTTATTATTTTACCCTCATTTTTTATTATTAATTTTTCATTTTCTATATTTACTTTTAGGCCTGAAGCTGTAAAAGCTCCGCAAAATATTACCCTTGGTGTGTTCTGTGATATATTTATGAATCCACCACATCCTGGAATATCTCCTGCAAATTTACTTACATTCACATTTCCATTGCCATCTATTTCAGCTAAACCTAAAAATGTTATATCAAGCCCCCCACCATCATAGAAATCAAATTGATACGGTTGTTCAATAATAGCATCGCAATTAGAAGCAGCCCCAAAATTATAATCCCATGCTGGAACTCCACCTATAACACCGCTTTCAATGGTTAAAGTTATCACATCAGAAACTTTTTCTTCATTTGCAATTGATGATACTCCTTCAGGTATCCCAATTCCCAAATTAACTACTGCATAAGGAAATAATTCATAGGCAGCTCTTCTTGATATTATTTTCTTTATACCTATACCAAGTGGTTCAATATTTTCAACAGGAACATTTTTCTCACCACTAAAAGCTGGATTGTATTGATTTCCCAGAGTTTGCCTATGATTTTCTGCTTTGGCTACTACAATATAATCAACATATATACCTGGAACTCTTATTTCCTGTGGCTTTAAAAATCCACAGTTCACAATTCTTTCTACCTGTGCTATTACAATGCCTTTATTCGCCTTTGCAGCCTGTGCCTGTGAAATTATTTCCAGAATATTTGATTCTTTTTCTGTAGAAATATTACCTTTTAAATCTGCAGTTGTGCCTCTTATTATAGCTATGTTTACTTCTGGTAAATTGTAATGCAGATACTCATTGCCATTAATCTCAATTACTTTTACCAGATCTTCTTTTGTCATTTCATTTAATTTACCACCTGTTACACGAGGATCAACAAATGTTTCAAGACCAACATGTGTAATCAAACCAGGTTTCTTGGAAGCAAGATGCCTGAAATATTGAGATATTATTCCCTGTGGCAAATTGTAGGCTTCGATTTTGTTTTCCATAATTAACTTTACTATTCGAGGAATTTCTCCAAAGTGTGCACCTATTATTCTTTTCGTTAAGCCTTCATATCCTATATGATTAAGACCACCCATATTCCAGTCACCCTGTCCAGCAGCATGGAGCAATGTCAAATTTTTGGGATGGCCTGTTTCAAGAAATCTCTTTTCCAATGCAACAAAAACTTCTTCAGGAAAAACAGCCATCATAAATCCAGAACTTGTGACTACATCATTATCTTTAATCTTCAAAACTGCTTTTTCTGCTGAAACTAATTTATTTTTTAACAATGTTTCTCCTTAAATATTTAATCAAAAATCTGAAGCATTTCTTTTAAACATCTAAGATTTTTGCTTTTTTATATAGCTTTTTAAATAAATTTTTAAACAACTTCTATACAAACTGCATTTCCCTGTCCACCGCCACTGCACAGAGATGCCACTCCTAATTTTTTATTTCGCTTCTTAAGCTCCCTAATAAGAGTTAAAACAATTCTAACACCACTTGATCCAACAGGATGTCCGAGTGCAATTGCTCCACCGTTAACATTTACTCTTGAAGGGTCTAAAGATAAATCTTTAATAACGGCAAGACACTGAGATGCAAAAGCTTCATTTATTTCAAAAAGATCAATATCCTCAATTTTTAAATTCAATTTCCTTAGTAGATTTTTAATAGCTTGTGCTGGCGCAAAACCCATTATTGCTGGTTCAATACCAGCATCTGCAAATCCCCTAATAATTGCTCTTATTAGTAAATTATTTTTTTCCGCATATTGAGAATCGGTTATAATTACTGTAGATGCCCCGTCACTTAAACCACAAGAATTGCCAGCTGTTACAGCTCCTCCTTCTTTAAAAACAGGCTTAAGCTTGGCTAATTTCTCTAAAGATGTATCTTCTCTAGGACATTCATCTTTAGTAAGTAACTCAGTCTTACCTTTTCCAACTACTACTTCGACTGGAACAATCTCTTCAAAAAAAATACCTTCTCGTACTGCCTTACAAGCTTTTTGGTGACTATTATATGCAAACTTATCTTGGTCTTCTCTTGAGATATTAAACTTTCCTGCAACATTCTCAGCTGTCATACCCATTGGTTGCTCAATAAAAGGATCTTGAAATCCATCAAAGAATAATTCATCTTCGAAAGTTCTTGGACTCATTTTTAATCCTTTCCTTACATCCATAACCAAGTAAGGAGCATTGCTCATACTTTCTGAACCAACCACAATAATCGCTTTAGCCTCGTTTGTCTTTATAGTCTGTGCCGCAACATTCATTGCTTTAACACCTGAACCACATAGACTATTTAAATTCCAGCCAGTAGTTGTTAACGGTAAGCCACCTTTTAGTGCAACTTGCCTAGCAGGATTAGGTCGATTACCAACTTGGTGAACTATAGCCATTATAACTTCATTTATTTCAACTTCTGATAAATTATTTCGTTTCATAAGTTCTTTTAAAACTATAGCACCTAGATCGACTGCATTTAGACTGCTCAGCCCTCCTAAAAATTTACCATTAATAGTTCTAATTCCATCACAAATTACTATTTCCTTCATTTTCTTCCCTTTATTCTTTTTTCTCTAATCTATTAATTAAAAAATAAAAAAAATTTTATAAAATAATAGCAACTTTTTATTCCATAATATTGTTAACTGTTATTTAATTTTTGTCAACTAATAATTAAAATTGACAGCGATTAATCATCTTCCCTCTATTTTACACAAAATACCAGTTAAATCAGCATAAATTTAAAATAATTTTTAGAAACCATTTTCTGAATTGAGATTATTATAAGGAAAAATATGCTATTTTTTTGATTTTGGAGTGCCTAAACTGCCAGGATTTATGATAATATTAACAGCAGCTAAATGGTTGATTTATTAAAATACTAATACGGGAGGGGTGTTATATCGGAATTGGCGGAATAGGTGAAAGAGGTCTTTTAGTAGTAAGAAATCCTGATTTTATCAAATTCATCAGGAAGACCTTTGCTTTTATGGATTTATCTTTAATGTTTCTTATGCGGAAGATATTAAAGATATTTACAACAATAAAAAGCAGTAGCAGAAAGGCTATTATTGCATTTTCGCTATGCCTGTATATATGATCTGCATTCCACATATTTACCGTCTCGTTAAAACACTGGTTTTCAATCTGCCACCGGCTGTGACAGATACGTACAGTATTTTTTAAATCATCCAAATCATCTGTTTTAGTACAAGGCAGATTTGT
>VGAU01000037.1 GCA_016870675.1 Actinomycetota bacterium
GGCTTACAGGTTAGACTGTAAGGGTATAACTATTTTCAGGGATAAGAGCAGAGGTACCCAGGTACTCCAGGTGGAAGGAAAGAAAAGAGGTAAAGAAAAAAAGGTAAAAGCTGGTGCTGACGGGAAAGAAACAAAAAAAAGGGTAAAAAGTTATCTGGAGAAAGAATCAAAAGAGGAGAGAAAAGAAAAAGAGGTAAAATTAAAACCCAGGCCAAGACCGGAGGTTACCCGCGGTATGACAAAAAAATATAAAATAGGGGGCTGCGGGAAACTTTATGTAACTGTAAATTCGGATGAAAACGGCATCTGTGAAGTATTTATCAATACCGGTGAAGAGGGATGCACTGCCTTGACTGAAGCTGTGGGCAGGCTTATAAGTATTGCCATTAGATCGGGCATTGATATTGAATCAGTAAAGAAACAGGTAGAAGGAATAAGATGTATAACCTGCATTGCTGATGCAGAAACCCATGTGCTTTCCTGCCCGGATGCAATGGGAAAAGCCATAGACTTTTATCTAAGCGGATCCAATAAATTTGATTTATCTAAGACAAGTGGTCCAAGATCTATTATGATATGTCCTGAGAATGGATGCGGAGGAATAATGGAACCTGAGGGGGGCTGCTATGTTTGCAGAAACTGCGGCTTTTCCAAGTGCTCTTAACCTGTGTACTTAATCTTTTAAAATCTTTTCGAGAGATGATTTATAGATGTTATAGTCACCCTCGGAAAATAGGGCCATCCGCACAAGTTCAATCTCAGTATGTTCTTTTAAAAAATCAATGATGGTTTTAAGGGCAATCATAGAAGCTTCCTTTACAGGATAACCAAAAACCCCGGTGCTTATTGAGGGAAAAGAAATACTTTTAATATTCTTCCGGGAAGCTAATAATAAACTATTCTTATAACAATTTTTTAGATCTTCGGAATCATCTGCGCTGCCGCTGTAAACAGGACCAACAGTATGAATAACATACTTTGCTTTAAGGTTATATCCTTTGGTTAATTTAGCCTCACCGGTATAGCAGCCTCCAAGAGTTTTACTCTCTTCCCATAACTGCGGCCCTGCCGCTCTATGGATGGCGCCTGACACGCCTCCTCCAGGTGAAAGTCGTCTATTTGCTGCGTTGGCTATTGCTTCTGTATCCTGAGTGGTTATGTCTCCAATGATAAGCTCAAGAATTGAATTTTCAATCTCGTGTTTAATAGTCATAAGTGTATCATAATGCTTAATTTTTTAAATTATAATGATATTTTTATAATCAATCAAGGAAATGTTTAATTAAAATTTGTAAGATTTTAAATACTGAATTAACAAAATTTAAAGACAATTAAAAAATAATCGTTATTAGTTTTATCGACTATACCAGTTTTGAATTAATGAGGCTTCTTGGGTTAAAAAAAGTTTTTACTTTTGACAAACATTTTGAAGAACAGAGTTTTAAATTGTTGCCCTGATAATAATTGTCAGGACTGGTTACTGGCATAAACTTTTCTTTTTTTATAGATTATTTCGTTTACAAAATTAATGATTAGAACCGGTATAACCGAGCTTGCTATAATAAGCAGCCAGTGGCATAGGCTCAGGCCGGCTGTTTTAAACACACCCTGGAGCCAGGGAATATAGATTATTCCAATTTGCAGCAGGATTGATGTAATTATTGCGAGATTAAGATATTTATTTTCAAAAATATGCTTTCTGAAAATACCTTTATTTTCAAATCTGAAGTTAAATGTGTGAAGCAGCTGGGTTATTACCAGGGTGGTAAAAACAGAGGTCTGAAAGATTTCCCTGCCATGGAGGAGGTCATGGTTATTGAAAAATAGAGGACTGGCAAAATATATAAAAAGCGCTCCGGAAGTTAAAACCAGTCCCTGCCATAAAATCATTATAAGTCCTCTTCTGCTTAAAATCTGTTCCTTTCTTCTGGTAGCTTTTCTGTCCATAATGTTCTTTTCAGGCGGGTCTATTCCCAGCGCCATTGCCGGCAGGCCATCGGTTATTAGATTCATCCACAGGATTTGCACTGGCAGCAGTGGTATGTAAAGGAGTCCTCTTTCTCCGGTAATAATGTAGAATATATAATCCCCGATTACTATGGAAATAAACATAAGAAGCACTTCTGAAATATTGCACGACAGCAGGAATAATATGAATTTTTTAAGGTTATCATATATTACCCTTCCCTGTTTTATAGCCTTTACTATGGTGGCAAAATTATCATCAGTTAAAATCATATCGCTTGATTCTTTACTCACATCGGTTCCCACAATACCCATAGCCACACCAATATCAGCCTTTTTTAGTGATGGAGCATCATTTATTCCATCACCTGTCATAGCCACTATATGCTGGTTTTTCTTTAAAGCTTCAACAATACCTACCTTATTAGAAGGGGAGACTCTGGCAAATATTCTTATATATTCTATTTGTTTTTCAAGCTCCTCTTTGGTCATAAGGTCAAATTCTTTGCCATCAATAATTTTGTCTTTCGGACCAAGTATTCCCAGCTCTTCACCAATAGCCCTGGCGGTTAGTTTATGGTCTCCGGTTACCATAATGATTTTAATATTGGCTCTCTTGCATTTTTCAATGGCATCATATACTTCCGGCCGTGGTGGATCGATCATTCCTACTATACCCAGATATACCAGATCTTCTTCCACCTCTTTTATTCTTTCTTCATCAGGGAGATTGTCCAGATACTTGAAAGCAAAAGCCAGATTCCTCATTGCTTTGCCGGCAAGTGTATGATTATTTTCAATGATTTTTTCTTTATCAGAATCAGTTAAATTTTCTATTCTGCCATTTTTAATTATTCTGGTGCATTTCCCTGCAATTACCTCAGGAGCTCCCTTTGAAAAGAGCATATATCTTTGGTTACGGTGATTATCGCTGGTTGATATTTTACTGATGGTGGTCATCATCTTACGTTCGGAATCAAAAGGTTCTTCCAGTATTCGTGGATAATCTTTTTCTAATTTGTTTTTATCTATTGAATAAAAACTGCCCAGTTCAATAAGTGCGACTTCTGTAGGATCTCCGGTAATCTGCTCGGTTTCCTTATTTATGTAATATGCATCATTACATAAAACAGCATTATCAATTAAAAGTTTCAATGCTCTATTGCTGTCTAAATTCTTTGCGGTTAAAGTTTTTTTAACACCATTATTATCTGCCTTATTATATTTTTCGATGAAATTATTATAATCTTTAACCTCTTTCAAGCCTGAATAGATTCTGCGCACCATCATCTTATTTTTGGTGAGGGTTCCGGTTTTATCAGTACAGATAACGGATACACTACCGAGAGTTTCAACAGAGCTTAATTTTCTGACTATAGCATTATTCTTTGTCATTCTCTGAACGCCAAGCGCCAGAGACACTGTAACTATAGCAGGTAAACCTTCAGGTATGGCAGCAACTGCCAGCGCTACTGCAACTAGGAGCATCTGGGCAACTGAATTACCTTTTAGTATCCCGGATAAAAAGACAATCGCGCTTACCGCCAGGCATATTATCCCGATCTTTTTACCAACAGTTTTTAATTCAATCTGAAGAGGGGTAAGCTCCTCTTCTTCCTGAATCATGCTTGCTATTTTCCCAATTTCAGTATTTTGACCTGTGCCTGTAATCACTGCAGTGCATCTTCCCCTGGTAATAGCAGTAGCACTAAAGAGCATATTTTTTTTACCACCAAGGGGAATATTTACTTTACTTAAGGGTGTGGTTATTTTATTGACTGGCAGGGATTCACCGGTGATAATTGATTCGTTGGCCTGCAGATTTATCTGGTCTATAATTCTGCAATCTGCCGGTACAAGGTCACCTGCGGTTAATTTGATAATATCACCGGGCACCAGTTTTTTAGAATAAATACTGCTTTCCTGGCCATCTCTTATAACCAGAGCGCTGGGAGAAGCAAGCTCTTTTAGAGCCTGAAGGGCTTTTTCAGCGCGGAATTCCTGGACAAAGCCTAAAACTGAATTTATTACCAGTATAATCAGTATTACTATTGCATCGGTGATCTCCTTTATAATTATACCAGAGATGAAAGCAGCAGCAATAAGTATCCATATCATAAAGTCATTAAACTGGGAGACGAATATTCTTAAAGGGGTTCTTCCTTTTTTTTCTTCCAGTTCATTATAGCCATAATTTGCGATCCGGTCTTCGGCCTCTTTTTTACTTAAGCCGGTTTTAATATTGGACTTTAGAGTTTTTACAACTTCTTCGATGGACTTTGTGTGCCATGATACTTCATTGGAAGAAGTGAGATTCAGCCCAGGTTTGTAAGTTTTACTTTTTATTTCTATCCCTCTTTTTCTATTTATCCGCCAATCACAGAACTGATAAAATTCCGGGTTGCCAGATATTAAAGCATATATGAAAAAGTGAGTAAATTATAAATGAAATGAAACTATTTTTCACTCCAGATATCATGAAACATTTCCCATTCGGAAATATTATTTCTGATGTACTTTTCCATAACTTCCAGCACTTTTTCCATATTTTTGTTAACCAATGTTTCTTTATCTCCCTCTCTTATGAGATCAATGGGTTTTTCGACTATCTGAAAATGGTTATACTTATCCTTTTTCCAGATAAAACTTGGTATTAATGGTGCCCCCGATTTTAATGCTATCATGAGAGCACCTGTGGGTAGATACGCTGTTTTACCAAAGAATTTAAATGGTCTGGTGGCTTGCCCTGTAGGTTCCCAGTCTGATGGGATAGCCACTATTTCATTGTTCTTCAGTATTCTAAAAACATTTAGCATCCTGTTTATATAAAGAGTTTTAAGCCCTTTTGATAGCCTATTTGACTCAAAAAAATTCCCCACAAGCCTATTTTTTCTAACCAAGCTTAAACCCCATATCTTATATCCCTCTACTGCTATTCTACAGGCACCCCATTCAAAGTTACCAATGTGTGCTGTAATAATAACTGCACCCCTTCCTTTTTTTAATGCATTATCTAGATGCTCAAGGCCCTCTATTCCCACCCTTTGTTTTAATTTTTCTTTTGAGATAATAGGGTGTTTTAAAAAGTCAACAATATTTTTTGCCCAGTTTATAAAAATCCTATTTGCTATTCTATGAATTTCCTTATCATTTATATTAAGGTTGAGCACCTTTGAGACGTTATTTCTAATAATCTTAACGTTTACACCAGTCAGTATCCACAGCCTGGCACCAAATGTTGCAATAAAGTATGTAATAGGGTAAGGAGTTGCAATAGCAATAAATTCAAGGATTTTATATCCAATATATCCAAGCATTAATACTCTCTTTCTTGAATAGATATTGTATAATAATAACAATAATAATAAATTTTAGTTATAAATTAAAGTTTTTAGTGCAGCAATGTACATTGGAATAATAAAAATTGTATTTATCACACTAATACAGTAGTGAGAGGAGTGGTATTATTTATGACAAATTCAAGCAATGAAGTTTCGGGCCTGGAAGAAATACTAAATTTCGTTCCTACAGGGAAGCCGGTAGTAAGTGTTTATCTTTTAGTAGATAGGTCCAGGATTACGAAAAGAGATTACCAGAGTAAATTGAATTCTATGATTGCCAGCGGTAAAGAGAAACTGGAGGCTGATACTAATATTGATAAAAGCCAGAAAAAGGAAGTATTTGAAATCTTTGAAAAAGTGAAAGCTTTTGTAAATGATAAGTTCAGAACTGATTCAACAAGGACACTTGCAATTTTTTCTTCAGGAGATGGCCTGTGGGAAGAATTTAGAATACCCATAATAATGAGATCCAAAATAATTATCGATCCCAAGCCGTCTACCCAGAATATAAGGTCTCTTATTAATAATTCTAAAAAATACGGTGTACTGCTTATTGACAGAGAAAAGGCACAAATTTATTCTGTATATCTTGGTGAGATTAATGAATATCTTGCAGCTTTTATAAGTGATGTCCCTTCAAAGGTTAATTTTAAAAGTCAGGCTGTTTTGAGAGAAAGAAAACTGTATGGCAGGTTAGAAGAGAAGTTACATCATTTCTTCAAACTGGTAAATGACAGGACAATGGAACTATTCAAAGAGAAAAAATTTGATTACCTGATTCTAGCAGGAAGGAAAGAAATAATTCCTAATTTTTTAAATTATCTGCATAGTTACCTGCAGTCGAGATATATTGGCAATATTGATGCTGAGCCGGATTCAAATATTTCTTTAATTAGCAATAAAGCTCAAAAAGTTATTGATGAATTTGAGGCTAAAACTAAAAATGACCTGACTGACAGGCTAATTAATGAATATAACCCAAATGGAATGGGTGTGCTTGGAATTGATGCTACCATAAAATCGTTATTAATTGAGAAGATAAGAATTTTAATATATGACAGACAATTTACACATGAGGGTTATATTTGTGATTCATGCCGCTACTTAACTATAGAATATAAAGATAAGTGTCCGTATTGTGGAGGAAAGCCGGTATTTTATAATGATATAGTTGATGAGATTGTTGAGGATGCTTTAAACCAGGGATGTGAAATAGTGGATATAGAAGGGAATGAAAAACTAATAAGAGCTGGAAGTATTAGTGCTGTGTTAAGATATAAGTTATAATACAATCGGTTTTATTTTGATTTTTGCAATTCCGATAATTCTTTGGTAAATTGCTTGATGCTATCGAATTGCTTGTAAACAGAAGCAAATCTAATATATGCAACTTTATCCAGGTTCTTTAATCTTTTAAGAACAAGATTTCCTATTTCTTTAGATTGGATTTCATTAGAAGGCATATTGGAAATTTCGTTTTCTATATCGTCTACAATTTTATTTAGTACTTCTGTGCTTATGTTTCTTTTTATACATGCCCTGATTAATCCGCTGAGTATCTTATTTCTGTCAAAAGGCTGTCTTGTATTATCTTTCTTTATAACTGCGATGGGCTGATTTTCCAGCCTTTCATAAGTTGTAAACCTTTTACCGCATTTTTCGCACATTCTTCTTCTTCTGACACTATCATTAGAATCAGTTAATCTGGAATCTATAACCCTTGTATCAGGGTTAGAGCAGTAGGGACATTTCATTTTTTACATTCCCTTGAAAAATGGTTTAAATATTTTTTTAACTACCGGGTGTATATCTTTTCTTTTTTCAGTATAGTATGATTTTATAAAGCTGTAGCATTTTATACTATACACTATAGTTACAAGGAACCCAAAAATAACCCACCAGAAGCTTCCTCCAAAACCATGGAACCACAGTACATGGAGAAATCCTTTAGAGACCCAGAGGAAAAATGAAAAGAAAAAGAATCCAACAGCAGTTGCAAGGTATGAATCCTTGATAATAAACAAAGCAACAGGTATAAATAGAAGGTAAAGAAAAAGGAATGATATTGGTGACAGGTAAAGTAACCCGCCTAGAAATGTTGAGACTCCTTTTCCACCTTTAAAACCGATGTATACCATCCAATTATGTCCTATCACTGCAAAAACAACAGCAAGCAGTGGAATAAAAATATGGTCTGAAAATCTATCGGCAAGGTAAGCTGCAAGTGCTCCTTTCCCAATATCAGTAATTATTACTATCACTCCTGCGAATTTACCTACATTTGTGATTGTGTTCATCCCCCCGACATTTCTGCTTCCAATCTTACTTATATCATCAATGCCTTTTATTTTTCCAGCAATATACGCGGATGGGAAGGAGCCAATGAGATATGATGCAAGTAGAATAACTATAGTATTTAAGTAAAAATTTTGCAGAATCATACCTCTCCTACGTTTATTGACAATATAAACTACAGCTGAACAGTAAAATTAAAAGTTATTTACTAATAATAAAGTGATTATATCATAAAGAAAATTCATTAAAAAATGGTAAGGTAATTTTTAGACCTGCAGCTGATACTGGAACCTATAGAGTTTATAATAAATTCCCTTTAGTTTAATAAGTTCCTGGTGAGTACCTTTTTCAACTATTCCACCATGAGATAGGACTATTATTTTATCCACATTTTTTATAGTGGAAAGCCTGTGAGCAATTACTATGGTGGTTCTATTTTTCATTATTTTAACCAGGGCATCCTGAATTAATGCTTCTATTTCTGAATCAATACTTGAGGTGGCCTCATCAAGCACCAGAAGGATTTCCGGATTGAATACAAGAGCTCTGGTAAAAGCAATTAGCTGGCGTTGGCCTCCTGATAATGTCTGTCCTCTCTCTTTTACTTCATAGTCGTATTTGCCAGGAAGTCTTTCTATAAATTTATGGGCATTTACATATTTTGAAGCCTCTACTGCCTCCTCTAATGAAATATTCTTATTTCCAAGACGGATATTATCCAATATGGTACCGGAAAAAAGAAATACATCCTGCGTTACAACTCCGATATGTTTCCTTAAATCTTGCAGGTCGAACCTTTTAATACCTATGTCATCAAGAAAAATCTTTCCTTTATTAATATCATAAAATCTGTTTAGCAAGTTTATAATAGAAGTCTTACCTGACCCGGTTGCTCCTACAAAAGCTACGCTCCTCCCGGTTTCAAGTTTGAAAGAAATATCCTTAAGCACGTAGTCCTGGTTATTATAGGCAAACCATACCCGGTCAAATTTAATATTTCCCTTAATTTCCTTAACTTTTACGGGGCTGGCGGGAGATACAATGGCAGGTATCTCGTCCAGAAGTTTGAATATTCTCTCTGAAGCTGCTATGGCTTCCTGGAGAATTCCAAATTTTTCGCTCAAATCGCTTATGGGGTGAAAGAATTTTTCTATATACTGGATGAAGGCTACCAGAGTTCCCAGTGTAAGAAAATTCTGTATGACTTTTTGTCCTCCATACCAGATTATTAAAGCTATTGCCAAAATACTTATAAAAGTTACTATAGGGAAAAATACAGCATAATAAAATATGGTTTTAAGGTAAATATCCAGATACTGCTGATTTAGGGTTCTAAAATCCTTATTGTTTTCCTTTTGTCTGTTGAATAATTTGGTGGTATTGATTCCGGAAATTGCTTCCTGCAGGAAAGAGTTAATGTTGGATATTTTTGCTCTGATGATTCTGAAGGCTATTCTAACTTTGGATCTGAATATAAATGCGGCAATAGCCAGTAAAATAAGTACTGAAAAGGTGATGAGTGATAGTTTCCAGTTCAGGAAAAGCATCATGACCATAATGCCCAGTATCATGAATACATCTCCTAAGAAGGTTACGATTCCCGAGGATAGCATTTCGTTTAAGGTCTGGACGTCAGTGGTAACTCTAGTCATAATTCTGCCTACCGGGTTTTTATCAAAGAAGGACATTGGCATTTTATTTATGTGTGAAAAAATATCCATTCTCATATCATACATTACCTTCTGGCCCATATATTCGGTGTAGTATCCCTGGAAGTACCTTATTATGAATTCAAATAAAATAATCATACCGAATAAAAATACTATATAAGGAAGCCCTTCAAACTTTCCGGGGGTAATATAACGATCAATAGCTATTTTTATCAGGAATGGCCTCAGTATTTCCAGTCCTGCCGTAAAAAGAAGTAAGAAGATAGTCAACCCCAAAAGATACCGGTAAGGCTTGATATATTTTAAAAGCTTTAAAATTATTTTTTTATCTATTTGTTTCTCTGTTAGATCTTTTTCGTAAAAACTTTCAGTCATATTTTATTTTCTCGTTTCTTTAAACTTCCTCTTTAAGTTCTTCGAATAACTGCTGTCTGTGATATAAACTCTGATAAATTTCGCTTTTTTCCATAAGACTGCTGTGTTTTCCTATTGTATTTATCTTTCCCTCATCTATAACAATGATTAAATCCGAATCCCTTATGGTGGAAATACGGTGTGAAATTATTATGGTAGTAATACCTTTGATTTTTTCTCTTAGATCTCCTAATATTAATTCTTCTGTATTGGTATCCACATTTGAAAATGAGTCGTCAAAAATTAAAATCCTGGGTTTCGAAAGCAAAGCCCTGGCTATTGCCAGTCTCTGTTTTTGTCCACCGGACAAAGTAACACCACGCTCTCCGATTAAAGTTTCATATTTTTTTGGGAACAGGATTACATCTTCATGAAGATGGGATATTTTTGAAACTTCTGTAATTTTATACATGGTTTCAACTTTATTAAGATTTGACAGGAGATCTTCTTTCCCAAAGAGGATATTTTCTTTAATTGATTTTGAAAAGAGGAAAGACTCCTGGGTAACATATCCAATATTTGAGCGGAGAATTTCCAGGGGATATGATTTTATATCATAACCATCTATTAGGATTTTTCCTCTTTGCGGGTCATAAAGACGGGGAATTAAGCTGGCAATGGTTGATTTTCCTGACCCTGTAAATCCTACTATTCCTACCTTCATTCCTGCTTTAATATCAAAACTTATATCTTCTAGTAACCAATTATTTTTATTACTGCGGGGGTAGGTATCTTTGAAATCAATAAAGTTTGCTCTTATTAACCTTGATGTATTTTTACTGAGTGCATACCTGAAAAAAATATGATTGAAACTGATACTGCCATTTAAAGGTTTTAAGGGCAGCGGTTTTTTAGGGCTGGTAATATCCGGTTTTATTCTGAATATATTGTTAATTCTACCCATAGAAACGGAACCACGCTGGATTAAGTTAATGACCCACCCCAGAGATATAAGAGGCCAGGTGATGGAACCAATGTAAGCGGCAAATTGGACAAACTGGCCTATAGTTAAAATTCCATTTATAACCTGTCTTCCGCCTACCAGCAGTACGACCATTATTCCGACCCCTCCAATAAAAATCATTGCGGGCCAGAATGCACTTCTAACCCTGGCAAGGGATAGGTTTCTTTTCATATATTCAAGATTTAATTCAGAAAATATGTTTTTTTCATTTTCTTCCTGGGTAAATGATTTTATAACTTTTATCCCGGCAATACTCTCCTGGGTTCTGGCTGAAAGGGAAGCATATTGTTCCTGAGATTTCTTAAATCTCTGATGGAGCATAGCGCCCATTTTACTTACCAGTATTGGAAGTATTGGGATTGCAATAAGTGAATAGAGTGATAATCTCATATCTATGAGAAACATCACTGCAAGGGTAGTTATAAAGACAAAGATAGTATTAAAAAGATTTAGAATTCCCGGTCCCAGAAAATTCCTTACTGCTTCAAGATCATTGGTCATAAGAGCCATGATACTGCCTGTTCTGGTATTGGTAAAAAAGGAAGAGTCAAGTTTTTGCAGATGAAAAAAGAAATCAGTTCTGATACTGTATTCAATTTTCCTGGATATGCCTACAAGCATTTTTCTCATATAAAATCTAAAAAAACCCTCAACTATTGACA
>VGAU01000038.1 GCA_016870675.1 Actinomycetota bacterium
GGAAGTTGTTCTACCATGGTCCAAAAGAAGGCAGTTTAAGCAAACTTGAGGAAGCTTACAGGTGTCCTGTGGAGATATTAGCTCATGGAATACCACATAGAGTACTTGGGAGGCATAAGAAATAATGGGAATTTTTCAGTACGAATTTATTAGGAACGCCGTTATAGCTGCAGTTCTGGTTAATATAGCCTGTGGTATTGTCGGCACTTATGTGGTTATAAAAAAGATAGTATTTATAAGTGGAGGTATTTCGCACGCAGCTTTTGGAGGTATCGGGTTGGGTTACTTTCTGGGGATACCATGGATACCCCCGATTGTTGCCGCAATTCCTTTTAGTCTTTTATCGGCAATCACCATTGGTCTTATCAGTAAGAGAAGCAAATTAAGCGAAGATGCAGCAATAGGTATAATCTGGGCAGTCGGGATGGCGTCAGGTATAATATTTATTAATTTAACCCCCGGCTATGCGCCGGATCTTTTCAGCTATTTATTTGGGAACATACTGACTATTCCTGTATCTGATTTATATATTATGCTTGTAATGGATTTTATAATCATTTTGATTGTTGCTTTATTTTTCAAGGAATTTAATGCAGCATCCTTTGATGAGGAATTTTCAACAGTAATAGGTATTCCTAACAGGATTTTATATTTAGTGCTTCTTTGCATGGTGGCTTTAAGTGCTGTTGTTCTTATAAGAATTGTGGGTATCATCCTGGTCATCGCATTACTTACCATACCATCATCAATATGCAGACAGTTTACCTATAATATGAAAAAACTGATAATCAGCTCAATTGTTACTGGAATTATTTTAACCATAACCGGTCTCTGGATTTCTTATTTATTGGATCTTGCATCGGGGGCAACTATAATTTTACTTCTGGCGCTAGTATTTCTGCTTTCCTTTTTTATAAAAAAAGCTGTTATAGCAGTAAGGCGGTTAAAAACTAAAAAGTTTGTTTAAGGATAAAATATTAAGATAGCTATGATATCTAAAATTTTTTGTGGAAGCTCATTAGTTGTATGGCTGCTTATCATTTTAATATCTGCAGCATTCTTACTGGCAATAGCAATACTTCTGGTGGGAATATTGCATAAGCCAGCATACAATAATGAAGTGTTAAGATATTTTGATAAAGATTTTTTACTAAAGGCCTCGCAGTATAATAGAATGGCTACCACTATCTCTATTGCCAGGCAACTGGTAACCTGGATTTTTTTAATAGGTGTAATAATACTAACCTGGAAGTATTTTTCTATAAGTTCAAGGATATCGATTATTCTTTTAGTTGGTTATACTGCACTTTTTTTTATTTTGCTATATTTGTTGCTAATGCCGCTTGATTATCTTAGAGGTTTTGTAATCGAACACCAATATGGTCTTTCCACTCAAACCATAAATTCATGGCTTGCAGATTTTGCCAAAAACAAGGCAATATCGTTAGTAATTTCAACAGTTTCTATGACAATTCTCTATGTTTTAATGATTTATGTTACTAAATACTGGTGGGTTGTAGCAGGAGCAATACTGATAATTTTTTTAATCATAGCTACATATTTATATCCCTTAATTATTGACCCACTTTTTTACAAGTTTGAACCTTTAGAAGATAAGGTCTTAAAGGCCCAGATTGTTGAAATTTCTGAGCGTGCGGGTATTAATGTTAATGAAGTATTAGTTGCAGATGCCAGCCGGAGAACAAATAAAGCTAATGCTTACTTTACCGGATTAGGAAATTCAAAACGCATTGTTATATTTGATAATTTGCTAAGCAAGTTTTCTGAGAAAGAGGCCTTAGCAGTAATAGTACATGAAGTAAGCCACTGGAGATATTTACATATATTAAAAGGGCTCGCGCTTAGTGGTGTAGGTGGAATTCTGGGAATTTTTTTACTGAAAATAATACTGGGAGAAATGGGACTAGTAGCTGATTCTAGATCGATATTGATTATTATTCTTTTAGTTTCGATTTTTACTTTTATTACCCTTCCAGTCTCAAATGCGATTTCCAGGTTCTATGAAAAACAAGCTGATATAATGACTATTCAACTGACTGGTGATCCAGAAACACAGATTTCACTAATGACTAAATTGGCTGACTCCAATCTTTCCAACGTAGTTCCTCATCCTTTTATAAAAGTGATGCTGTATAGCCATCCGCCCATTATTGAAAGGATAAAAATGGCTAATCAATATATAAAGTAATAAATAAATTTGATATTGACAGATTTTAACTCTATTGCTTCTGAAATTTTTACTGCCTATAATAAAAATATAGCAAGATAAAAGATAAGTAACTGTAGTTGCTTTTAAAATGTCATAAGTGTTTGCGCAGGCTAAATATTATATTCTAAGGAACGGGTGATATATCTATGAGTTCAGGCTTGCTTGCCTATATTGATGAAAATATCAAATCTAAAGATAAATATTTCTGCCACAGGGGAAAATACAGGACAGTATCCTGGAGTTTTGTAAAAGTATATGATTATGCAAAGAGATTTGCGGCACTGCTCCACCGGCTCAAAGTAAAAAAAGGCGATAAGGTCATAATAAAAGGGCAGAACCGGCCGGAGTGGGTAGTTGCCTATCTGGGGTGCTTCCTGCAGGGAGCAGTTGTGGTTCCGCTTGATATAAATTCCAGTACTGATTTTGAGAAAAAAG
Source organism: Actinomycetota bacterium (assembly GCA_016870675.1). Lineage (GTDB taxonomy): Bacteria > Actinomycetota > Humimicrobiia > Humimicrobiales > Humimicrobiaceae > Hydromicrobium. The sequence goes on from VGAU01000038.1 coordinate 2,666, forward strand.
TGCAGGAGAAGATAAAAGCTAAAGTAAAAGTTCACACCAGCAGTGAAAAGAAATTTCCAGGTCTGATATCAATAATTATAGAAGATATTGAAGAGCGTTTGTCATCCATACCACCTTTAGAAAATCCGGATATATCTATCTCTTCAGATAATCTGGCGCAGATTGTTTTTACCTCAGGTACCACGGCTGTCCCCAAAGGGGTAATGATTACATACCGTAATATTGAATCCAATTTAAAATCCATCAAGCTGGTTATGGACAGATGGAGGAAATTCTTCCGTCTTATGTGGAACTTGAAAATTTTATCAGTTGTCCCTTTAAGCCATATGTACGGTCAGCTTATTGGAATTTATGTTCCGATGATGATTGGAAGTTCTGTAGTCTTTATGAGTAGTATCAGCCCCAGGGATATTGTAAAAGCGGTAAAAGAAGAAAGAGTCTGGATTCTGGGGACACTTCCAAAGGTAGTGGAACTGCTGAGGGACTATATAACTAAGAACTTCGATCTGGACAACAGGAAATTCGAGAGAAAATATAATATATTTAAGAAAATTAAATGGCCGCTGCGGTTTCTGGCCTTCATGGGTATTCATTTAGAACTTGGCTGGAGATTTATGGTCATAATTGTGGGAGGGGCGGCTTTTGACAGGAATATAGATGAGTTCTGGAGATGCATTGCCTATACTATCTTTCAGGGTTATGGACTTACAGAAACGGCTCCGCTGATAACCCTGGCCGATCCTGCTCAAACCGGAGCAGGCTCAATAGGAAAAGTCCTGGATGGACAGAAGATACGCCTTGTGGACAATGAAATATATGTAAGAGGAAACAACGTATCCCCCGGGTATTATGAGAATCCCCAACTGACAGAAAAATCTTTTTCAAAAGGCTGGTTTAAAACCGGAGACCTTGCTGAGATGGGCAAAGACGGAAACCTTTATTTTAAGGGAAGAAAGGATTCAGTTATGGTAAGGGCTGACGGCATAAATATCTATCCGGAGGATATTGAATCTGTCATAAATACCTTTAAGGAAGTAAAAGATTGTGTGGTACTGGGGTTAAAACGGGGGAGCGATTTGGAAATACATGCAGTACTGATACTGGATGATGGATACAGAGCTAGTCCGGAGAATATAATAAAAGAAGCCAATAGAAAATTAAATGTATATCAGCATATAAATAGCTGTAGTATATGGGACGGAGTTGATTTTCCCAGGACTTCCACTGAAAAAATAAAAAGAGATGAGGTGGCGGAAGCTGTATTTTCCAGGCGAACAAAGAAGAAGACCCCGGGGCTGAAACCTTACAGGAAATCACAGGAAATACTGGAAGTTATAAAAAACTTCCACAAAATTAAATCAAAGAGTATAAGAAAAGAAGCCAGACTTGAAAAAGACCTGGGTCTGGACTCCATTGATCTGGTGCAGCTTGCTGGCGCTATTGAAGAAAAATATGATATAGAAGTGGATGATTCACAGATTTTTGCAGGCACAACTGTTGGCGAGCTTGAAACTCTGATTAAATCTTCCAGGAAAACCTCGAAGAAAATACCATTTTACAGTTTGCCGTTCTGGGCCCCTGTCCGTTTTATAAGAGTAATTTTTCAGTACATCCTGTATCCGTTTATGTCAGTGATTTATAGACTAAAAGTTGAAGGAAGGGAAAATTTAAAGAACTTAAAAGAACCTGTTGTTTTTGCCGCAAATCACACAAGCCAACTGGATACTTTTGTAGTGCTATACTCTCTGCCGCTGAAATTACGGAAGCGGGTGGCAACTCTTATGTCCATAGAGCATCATTTTAACCATTTTTTCTACCGATCCGGTCCATGGTGGAGGCGGGCAGTAGAGGCAATCGGGTTCTATCTTCTGATAAATCTTTTCATTAATGTCTTTCCTCTTTCCAGGACTCATGGATTCAAACAGATTATGGAAAATATCGGCAGGATGTTGAGCGGGGGATGGTCAATGCTGATCTATCCTGAGGGCGGGGTAACCACTGATGGAGATATTAAAGAATTTGAGCCTGGAGTAGGAGTAATTGCATCCGATATGGAAGCTTCTGTAGTTCCGGTTAGAATTAAGGGGCTTTTTAATATCCTGAGAAATGGAATACTGCCGTGGGGACATATGCCCAGATGGCCACTGGTGACGATTAGCTTTGGTAAGCTGGTAAGATTTAAAGGTAAAGATTATAGGGGAATTGCCGGAGTAATTGAAAAAGCGGTAAGGTCTCTGTAATTTTTATATTCTAAATATATTTAATGTTTTTAACCTTGAAAGAATGATTGTATAATAGTATGAAATTTTTACTTAATATAAATATTATTTAATTTTTTAAGGAGCAAGTTATGTTAAGGAAAATACTTTCCAAAATAAAGTACTTTTTAATCGTGGTTTTAGTTGGAGTTTTGGTTTTAACTCTTTTTCCTACAATTCTTGGCGGAGGATCGGCAGAGCAGGTGCAAAGCTTTGTAACCCGTTTTTATGTTCAGTGTCTGGGAAGGCAGCCTGATACTGAAGGATTGAATGAATGGGTGGGGCGTCTTTTAAATGGCTCTAAAACCGGGGCAGATGTTGCAGAAGGTTTTGTTTTTAGTGAAGAGTTCACAGGCATGAATCACTTAAATGAGACTTTTGTTACTATACTTTACAGAGCGTTTTTTGACAGGGAGCCTGATGCTACTGGTTATAAAGCCTGGCTGGAAAGACTGGCAGGAGGAATGAGCAGAAAATCAGTTTTAGATGGATTTTTAAAGTCGCAGGAATTTGCCGGGCTCTGCAACAGCTATGGTATTGTACCTTATGCTGGTGCTCCAACTTATACCGCATCAACATATTCAGGTTACAGTTCAAGCGGAGCGGCTGGTTTTCAGGCAGGAAGAAAAGTTAATTTTATTATCTGGGGGGATGACAGCGCTTACGACAGACCAGGAGGGAGAGTTAGCGGGAGAACCGATATAAATATATTTGTTCATCTGAATCTTGATACCCATAAAGCGTATCTGGTAACAATACCCCGTGATACCTGGTTTGGAGGACGTAAAATAAATGGATACCATGCCTCAGGCGGAAATGCCGGTGCGGTAAGCGCTTTCGAGCAATTTACGGGAGCAAAGATTGATTTCTATGTTGTAACTGATTTTGATGGATTTAAACCTCTTATTGATTATTTTGGCGGTGTCGATACTACAGTTGAAGAAAATATAGCAGACTCATTTTCCGGGTGTTACCTGACTCCGGGAATGCATCATATAAATGGAACTCAGGCGCTTGCTCTTACCAGAGCAAGACATGGCAGATCTCTTTATGGTGGAGGCGCATATGCCAGAGAGAGACAATCAGCAATGCTTCTGGCTGATTTGCTCCTGCAAAAAAGATCAATTGTCAATTCTGGAAATCTAAGCAATTTCTTAAATACAATAGGGCAATATGTCTGGACTAATATATCGCTAAGCCAGGCAGTACAAATATTACCGGCAGTACTTTCTATGAGCAGGGAAGATATTACTATTACTACCTTTAATTCATGGCCCCAGTGGTTTGGGAAATCAAGTGCTGTTGGCTATAACGAAGCAGAAAAGAATCAATTTTTCAGGGATATTCTAAATCAATAATATAAATATATTTTGGTTTTAATCATATTAAATATTGGAAGCATAATAACATAAGAGAATATGAAATCCAAAAGGGAATTGCTGCTAAATGGCAATATAACAAGTCTATTATTTAAATTTTCAGCACCTGCCATGATTGGAATGGTAACAGGTGCATTATATAACGTTATAGATACCGTATTTGTAGGCAGGGGTGTAGGCTCTCTCGCAATTGCTGCGCTTTCCATAGTTTTACCCATACAGCTTATTATGATAGGAATCGGGACTATGATAGGTGTTGGAAGCGCATCTGTAGTTTCAAGAGCACTTGGAAGAAATAGAAAAGACATAGCGCAAAATGTCTTTGGAAATGCAGTTGTGCTTAATCTTCTGATAAGTACCTTATGTATGGTTTTTATCTATATCTTTATGGATAAGTGCCTTGTATTTTTTGGTGCATCAGCCAAGGTGCTGCCTTATGCCAGAGATTATACCCGTTTAATACTAGCTGGTTTTATTTTCCTTTCTTTTTCCATAAACAGTAATAATTATATAAGAGCTGAGGGAAATCCCAGGGCAGCTATGTATGTAATGGCAGTCGGGGCTATAATAAATGTCATTCTTGATCCCATATTTATTTTTGTGCTTGGTATGGGTGTAAAAGGTGCAGCGATTGCTACAGTTATCGCCCAGGTGATTAGCTCAATGTATGTTATTTTTTATATTCTTTTTGGCAGGAGCATTTTCAGGTTAAATGCATCTATATTTAGAGTAAAATTTTCCGCCATGAAAGAAATCCTTTCACTTGGTTTTCCATCTTTTATAAAGTCTGCTATGGCCAGTATAATAACTCTTCTTTTCAACAAGCTGCTGCTCTTTTATGGAAGTGATATGTATATTGCCATAATGGGAATTGGCCTGAGGATGATAAGCCTGATTCAGATGCCGCTAATCGGAATTACCCAGGGGTTCTCCACAATTGTTGGTTTCAATTATGGTGCAAAGCTTTATCCCAGGGTTAAAAAAGTCCTGGGTATGGCTGTTATGTGGACTATTATTATTGCTGGGGTTGGATTTCTTGCTATGATGATTTTTCCCAGATTTGTAATCAGTCTTTTTAGTAGCGATGCTAATCTTATAAACGAAGGGATTCATATTTTAAGGATTGTAGCAGTATTTCTGCCGTTTATCGGGGTACAGATATTAGGTGGGGCACTCTTTCAGTCTATTGGAAAAACAGCTCCTGCTCTTATTTTAACTATTTCAAGACAGGTACTGTTTTTAATTCCTCTAGCTTTCCTGCTGCCTTTGATTTTTGGACTGAATGGAGTGTGGTTGTCCGTACCGGTCTCTGATTTCCTGTCAATAGTTGTAACTGTGATCTGGATATTTAAGGAAATAAAAATTTTTAATAAGGAAATCTTGAATACAGCCTGATTAAGGCTAACTGTGACTTTTCAATATATAAGGGTTTTGCTTTTAAAAAAGCTGGTTTCTCTGCAACATTTAATTGCTATTTAGAAAATCAAGTACAATCTGGCTCAATATTTCTGCATTATCGGGTTCTTTTTCAAATATAAAAGTTCCATGGGCACTGCCATCGAGTATCTCAATTTCCTTTGGCTCTGGTGATGCATCAAATAGGGTATTGGCGCTTTCTGCTGCATTTCCATCTCCCTGACTGGCTATAAACAGTTTTGGTGTATCTATATTTCCTACTTTATCTATAGCGGATAAGCTATCAATCTCTGTTGGAGAGGAGAAGGATATAACTCCATCTGCGGTCTGTCTGGAGGCAACTACCAAACTGGCTGTTCCACCCATGCTTGCGCCCATAAGAAATATTTTTTCCGCATCATGTCGTATTACAAAATCCAGGGCAGCTTCCAGGTCTTTATCAATATTTGATATATCCTGGCTTCCACCTGATTTACCGTATCCCCTGAAATCATAGGTCAGCACAATATAACCGTTATCGGCAAGGTACCGGGCAAAATCAAACCAGCTTGTCTGTGTGGTGGGGCGCATATGGGATAGTATTACCCACCTGTTTCCGGATCCGAATATGTTTCCATTAATATCAATTCCATCTTCGGTTGTAAAGGTAACTTCTCCTTCTTGGGCCCGGGGTTTTGCTTCTACCTGGACTGGCTCCTCTTCTATTGCTTCTTCTTGAGTTTCTTCAGACTCCTTCTGGATTTCCTCTCCCGATTCATTCTCTTCGGTTTCTATAGTTACTTCTGCAGTTGGTTCTACCCTGCCACATCCGAACAGGATAATTGAAAAGGCTGTGATTATGATCAGGAGCAGGATTAATATTTTCTTTATCATTTTAGCTCCTTATATAATGGTTAAATAAAATTTTTAAATTTTATTTCTATATTATAGCTGAACTATTAGCTTTTGCCATCCAGGGAACAATTCAGGTCGTAGACTTTCTTAAGAGATAGTATTATTAAATAATCCTGTGATAGATTGTATAATAATAAATATTTAGAATAATGTTTTGAGGTATTAAATGTTTAAAAAGTCTACATCATGTACTAAATTTGGTCTAATACTATTGAAGGTTCTGAATGTATGTATAAATTTAATGAGATTAGTAAGGATATACAACACTGTGTATGCCATGGCCCTGGCTTTATTAAATGTTGCTAATAGAAAAAAGTTATTAAAATTTTATTCTCAATTTATAAAAAAAGATGATTTGTGTTTTGACATCGGCGCTAACCTGGGTAGCAGGACTGAAATTTTCTTAAGGCTGGGAGCCAAGGTTGTAGCTGTTGAGCCCCAAGACATCTGCATGAAAAAGTTGAGGAAAAAATATGGCAGCAATAAAAAAGTTTTTTTAATTCAAAAAGCAATTAGTGATAACGAAGGGGAAGAAGAGCTGATGATAAGTGATTCACACACTATTTCGTCTATGTCAAAGGAATGGATGAATAGTTTAAAATCGAGTGATATGTTTCTTGTTTCAACATCTGCTTTTCAATGGCAAAAGTCTATTAAAGTTCAGGTTACTACTTTAGATCAATTAATTAAAGAGTATGGAAGGCCAACTTTTTGTAAGATTGATGTTGAAGGATACGAATATAAGGTTTTAAAAGGCTTGTCTAAACCTATAGATGCAGTATCTTTTGAATTTACACCAACACAAGAATTTGTTCTAATAGCAATAGATACTATAAAGCATCTTACAACTATTGGCAGAGTTATGTTTAATTATTCTTTAGGTGAATCAACGACATTGGTTTTAGAAGAATGGGTTAAACCTGAAAAGATTTCAAATATACTTTTGACTTTGCCTCAAAAAACATTTATTTGGGGAGATATCTATGCTAAGTTTATCTGAAAGTTTAAGTTACTATGATAATGGATAAAAATTTAATAAAATATTTTTGATAAAAAGATTTAAACTTTTTATGAGTTTGGTAACGGAAAAATTTCCTGACAATTTTATACTTGGCACAGCAACATCTGCATTTCAGATAGAAGGTGCAGGTGAAACTGAATGGAAAGGTTTTATTGGTACAGATGGCACTCTTCTGGATCTGGCAATAGATCACTATAGAAGATATGAGGAAGACCTCGATTACATATTATACCTTGGGAATGCATACAGGTTCAGCATGGACTGGTCTAAACTCCAGAGAGGGCCATTCAGTCCCTTGGACAGGGACGCTATAAAACACTACGAAAAGATATTTAAAACCCTCAAGGAAAACAATAAAAAAGTATTACTTGTATTTAACCATTTTGCAAATCCATTATGGTTTTACCGGTCAGGATGCTGGACAAATAAAAACTCTCCAGTCTGGTTTTTTGATTATGCAAAAAAAGCAATTGAAGCCTTTTCAGAGTACATTGATATTATAAATACTTTTAATGAACCGAATGCTTATATAAACCTGGCTTATTTTTTCAGAGAGTTCCCGCCTAAGAAATTCAATCCTGTTGCCAGAAGAATGGCATTATCGAGCATGGCTAAAGCACACAGCCTGCTATATGATTATATAAAAGAGAAATACCCTAACATACTTGTTGGAATCTCCCATGCGCATATAGTTGTAGAAGTTATGAATCCAAAAGGTGTAAAACAACAACTAATAAAAAAATCCTTTGACTATATTTTAAACGAACCTGTACATGAATATTTTACTAAAAAAGGCACAAAAATTGATTATGTTGGTTTTAGCTATTACGGGCGTATTCTTATTGATAAATTTCCCCTTCTTGCCTATGAAGATAGAGGAAGAAAAAGAATGAATGAACTGGGTTTTCCTCATGATGATATGTGGCAATTATACCCTGAAGGATTATACAGGCAAATCAAGTTTTTCCATGAAAAATATAAAAAACCAGTGCTTATAACTGAAAATGGAACGTGCACAAATGATGATGAAATCAGAAAAAGCAACTTGCATAGGCATTTAACTTTTATAAAGAAAGCCTGTGATGAAAAAATTCCGGTAATTGGTTATTTCCACTGGTCAACTTTCGATAATTATGAGCTATACTATGGACCTTCAAGGAGATTTGGGCTTACAGCGGTGGATTTTAAATCTCCAAAATTAGAGAGAAAAATTAAAGGATCAGGTCATTATTACCATAAGGTTGTAGAATTAAACAGCATCCCTGAGATTTAAAGAAATAAAAGTTTAAATTAGTGACACTCCTTTAGCGTAGATCTTTTATTTTAGTAGAATTTAAATATATTTAATATACTTTTTGATGTTTGGGAGCGATAAAATAGTATAAGAATTAAATGAAAAGTATTTTTAGTACAGAACTCGGCTTACAGGCTAACTCCAACTATTTTTAATCCTTTAAGCCGGTTAAACAGGATACATTTCTTAGGTTGTCCTTACAGTTTTTACACTGTACGGGCTTAAATTGTATATTTTTAATTATACAGAGGAGAGGGAATATTTCAATTGATTTTTTCTATTTAGTACAAGAATTATTTAGGAAAAAATCTAAAGTTT
>VGAU01000039.1 GCA_016870675.1 Actinomycetota bacterium
ATTTAAATTTTCAACAATACTCATCCGATACCGCTCCCTGTAACGCTTATCTATAATTTTTAACCTGTGACAGGGAAAATCATTACATTCATAACAATATTTTACTTTATTATTTAATAGGAGCAGGCAACTTTTCCTTAAATAAGCGCATCTTTTATTCCCTTGCTGGCACCCATCGCAGTAAGGTATCTTTATGCCTTTTTCTCTTACATTATTTTTCTTTGCTAAATAGCTGGCGCACAAAGCGCAGTTCATACCGCAGGGAGCAATAAGCTTTTCAATATTTTCCATAATCTTAATTTTATCAGGAAATTATTTTCTTAGAAATTTTTATCGCATTTTTCAAATAGATAACTTTAGAACATTGAGATCAAAAGGATTAAATATTAAGAATGGTGATTAGACAAATATAATCTACAAGACATTTAGATTGGCTCCCCAGAGTAGTAAAATCTCGAACTAGATTTTAGAGGAATTATTAAAATTAAGTATTTTTATTAAAGTTTGACAATAAATCTATAAATTGTAATTTTTTAAAATTTAGAATATTCTCCGGGCATTTCTATAACTAATTTCCCTGAAGTATCATATATTTTTTCTGGAAATGAGTGTCCAATGAAATTATTAAATTTCAAATTTATAACGTTAAATTTCTGTCTTTTTTTATCAAAACAAGCACTTTTTAAGTCTTTAATTGGTTTTAAATTAACAACTCCCTGTTCATATGGAGGAGTAATTAAAAATGGGTTAATATTAAACAAATCTTTAATAGTTCTTAGTACTGGGGCAAAATCATTATCACCTGACATTAAAAAATATCTGTCGTATTTTTTCAAATAAGCATCCCTTAATAGAGAAAGAGAAACATTGACATCTGTTTGTTTTTCTTCCCTTATATCAAAATATTTATTACCTTTGAAATTGCAACCTTTTACCGTTCCACAGAACTTACCCAAATATTCCCGAGGAAACCTTGGCGTCTGCTTCCTGCTTCAACGACACATGGCTCGTAGACTCCCGTTTTATCGGGATTCCGCCGCCAGAGGTATCTCTACAGGCGTAACTTCCCGGAGAACTTCCGGTAGCTAAGTATTTAAGATTTATTGCAGCATTTACGTCACGGTCAATTACTAATCCACACTTATCACACCTAAATATCCTATCTGATAGCTTGAAGTTTTCTTTAATTGTTTTACAACTAGAACACATCTTTGATGACGGATAAAATTTCGGTGCTTTTACCAGAGATGAACCATACCACTTTGTTTTGTAATCAAGATGCCTTAAGAACTCACTCCATCCTGCATCGCTAATGCGCAGGGATAAATGACGATTCTTAACCATCCCTTTCACATTAAGGTCTTCAACCGCAACTGCTGACTTGGTTTTCGCCAGCATTGTGGAAACCTTATGCAAAAAATCACTGCGTCTATTTCTAATCTTGCGATGAAGACGAGCCAGTTTGAGGGCCGATTTCTTCCGATTTGCAGAACCTATCTTTTTCCTTGAATGTTGTTTTGACCTGCGTTTTAGCAATTTTAAGCTATGTTCTAATGGCTTTGGTGATTCTATCTTTGTTCCATCAGAAAGAACACAAAAGGAATTTATACCAACATCCACTCCCATTGCTGTTTCCTGTAGAGTTCGGATATATTCTCCCCGCTTGCGCTCAACAGCAAAAGCAACAAACCAGCGGTCAGCTTCCCGGGAAACCGTTACTGATAGTATGCGACCTTTAACGTTTGTGCGTTCTTTGGTTCGGATTTCACCCAGGCGCGGCAAAACCACTGAGCGTTTTAAACTACGCATAGAGCCGGTAAGCCGAAAGGAATCGTTAACACCTTTCTTCTTGAATTTGGGAAAGCCTATTTTCTTTCCTGATTTAATTGAACGGAAGAAGTTCTTGTATGCCTTATCAAGATCACGCAGGGCTTCCTGAGGTGCGCATTTGGATACTTCATACATCCAGGGAAATTCAGTTTTCTTGAGTGCGTTTAATTGTCTGTGTTGTTCAATGGCGTTGCTTGATTTTTGTGTTTCTTTATGTTCTTCCATTCGTCGGGCAAGTCCCCAGTTGTAAGCAAACCGTGCACAACCAGCGTGTTTTGAAAGCAGCGTTTTTTGCTTATTGTTAGGTTTTAATTCATAACGATAGCTTTGTTGGACTAGCATTTTTCAATCTCTTTTAGTGCTTTCTTTGCTCTATTCTTTGCTGACCGCCTGCCATAGAGCCTTGCGTAAAAGCTGGCCAGTACATCTATCATATCCTGGACTAAATCGTCTTTCATTTCAGTTTCATCAACCACTATTATTCTCCTGCCGGAAGCACTCAATAGTGCTTCCAGATATTCAAATCCAAATCTAGCCAGTCTGTCTTTGTGTTCAACTACTATTGTTTTTACATTGGGGTCTCTTAAAATAGTTAAAAGTTTGGTTCTTTTACCATCCAGTCCACTTCCTATTTCTTTTATTACTTTAACAACCTGAAGGCCTTTTGAGGTTACAACTTCTACCAATCTCGATAGTTGCCTATCTAAATCTTTCCTTTGATCTGAAGATGAAACTCGAGCATAAAGAACTACCGAAGACGACCTTGCTTCATAACTTGCCTCTGGCTCTTTAACAATAATCGTTCCTGTTGCTAATTGTTCTGCCGGCAGAGGCAACTTGTCTGTTTTCCATAACCTCCAGGCTGTTTTATATGAAATCCCTTGCTTTTTTGCCCATGTAGATAATTTCATCTTACCCCTTTATAGGGATAAGATACTACATCTGAGTATATATGTCAATAATATATTTAACTGTTTTTTACCCTTTGTATTCAATTTCTTCCGGGGCTTTTTCTTCAACAACTGGAGAAGTTTCCTCTTTAGTCTGCTCTTTATTAGTCCCATTAGAAACTTCTACTGCCGGCTTTTCCTCTTCTGCTGGCTGTTCTTCAACTGGCGCTTCTTTGCAGGATATTATCGATACTGTAAAAGCAATTACTAAAAAAGCAGCAGTCATAACTCTAAATACATTATTTGCTTTCATTTTAACTGTAGCTCCTTTTTTTATATAACCCGTAGAGAATAAATAACTTACATTATTGCTTATTAATATAGATATCAAGTATATTATATAAATTTTATTACAGCTGGTAATACATGGCAATCATAAATTTGGGTTATCTGATAAAATCCCTTAATTAATCCAACTAAAAGACAATTACCCAGGAAAATATTCAACATATGTAAGTACTGTTATCAGCATGGATAATGAATGCTCTTATAAAAAATGCTATAGCTCTCAAATTGGCTCTGGTTCTTGATTCTTGTAACCTATTATCTTCCAGAATCCGTTGCTTTTATGATGACTTTTTATCTTCAGGTTTATCAAATTAAAGCCTTATCTCTTCCCAAATCTGTTACCTGGTTTGTATACAAGATTCGTTACTTTTTAAAATTTAATTTCTGCATTTATAGGGTTAAATTCATAATAAATCTTCTCATCAAACCAGGCACAAATAAAATATTCTTCCCATATCCAGCTGGCACTAAGTTATTGTAAATCCTATCGTTGTTGATTCTATATGTGATAGAATTATTAACAATTCATATAGAATTGAACTAAAAGGAGAATTAGTTAGAATCAGTTAGAAAAAAGTATAAAAATTTTTACAATTATTTCTTGTAAAGAGATATTATGAAAAAAATATGGATACTCTTCTGGACTTTTTTTAAAATAGGAAGTTTTACATTCGGAGGGGGGTTTGCAATGATCCCCCTAATTGAGCGGGAGATAGTGGATAAGAAAAAATGGATTTCACAAAATGATATGATAGATATCTTAGCTATTTCTCAATCCTTTCCCGGAGCTGTTGCTGTAAATTCAGCTATATTTATCGGTCAAAGAATCGGGGGATACATTGGAGCCTTATCTGCCTTGCTTGGTGTTATACTTCCATCATTTTTAATCATCATCGTGGTCGCCAGAATATTTACATATGTCAGTAATATAGTTTTAGTAAAAGCAGCCTTTAAAGGAATAAGCTCTGCTGTAATAGCACTATTAATCGTTGCAGCGCTTCGGGTAGGAAAGGCCAGTATAAAATATAAAATAAGTCCACTGATAACCATAATAGCTCTTGCTCTCCTACTGGGAACAGGGATTCATCCCATCTATGTTATTATACTGGGGATTGCATTGGGCTTAATAATTTATTTATTTAAGATTATAAGGAAAAAGAAAAAATGATCTATCTGGAATTATTAATTACCTTCTTTAAAATAGGGTTATTTTGCTTTGGGGGAGGATACGGGATGATTCCGCTCCTTGAAAGAGAAATAGTAGCCCACAACTGGCTTACCAGCCAGGAATTTGTAAATATAATCTCAATTTCAGAGATGACCCCGGGCCCAATTGCTATAAACACAGCCACCTTTGTCGGGTATAAAACTGGAGGAATTCCAGGAGGAATGTTTGCCACTGTAGGGGTAGTTCTCCCATCACTTATTCTAATTTTAGTTATTTCCCATTTCTTATATAAGTATCAGCATCACCCAATTATAAAGGAGACAATTTATGGAATCAGACCGGTTGTACTGGCATTAATTATACAGGCTGCCATATTTGTAGCTAAAAATACCTTTTTTAAAGAAGGGGGAAGTATCAAAACCATATTAAATTTTAATACCAGCGGTCACTTTTTAGAAATCATTAATCCGGCTACTATAGCAATAACAGTTGTAAGTCTTATTTTATTACTTGTCTCTAAAATACATCCAATCCTGGTAATATTGGCAGCAGGTGTAATAGGGGTTATTTTACATTTCATGGGAGTGTTATAAAAGTTCGCTAATATCAATACACATGTTTTTCAATCTCTAAATTCTACTTGTCACAGCTTTTTCAAATCTAAATATTTGATTATCTTATTCTAACAGGAGGGAAAATGGTAATTATGCGGAAATGATGTTTACTACCTTACCTTTTTTGCTGTTTTTTATAAATTCAACTCTTCCATCAGCCCTGGCAAAAAGAGTATGATCCCGTCCTATGCCCACATTAAAACCTGGTCTGAATCTTGTTCCTCTTTGCCTTATAATAATATTTCCTGCAGTCACAAGCTGGCCTCCAGACCTTTTTATGCCCAAATATTTTGGGTTGCTGTCTCTTCCATTTCTGCTGCTTCCTACACCTTTTTTACTAGACATAAGTTTCTCCTGTTGCTATTACTTTACACTTATTTTATCCAAATGTAATATCGTAAGTAACTGCCTGTGCCCGACTTTTCTCCTATACCTTTTTTTAGGCTTATATTTAAAGGCAATTACCTTTTCTCCTTTTATTTGTTTCTTTATAGTAGCTTTTACCGCAGCCTTTGCCAATACCGGCTTCCCAATCTCTATTTTATCACCATCACTGATAAGATTGACTTCCGAAAGTGTAATCTTATCACCTTCTTTGCCTTCAATTTTTTCCACTACTATATCTTTATTTTCTTCTACTTTATATTGTTTTCCACCACTTGTAATTATTGCGTAAATTTTTAACCTCCATAGTCATCATCCAATTACAGAGTGCAATATTAACATACATAACATTGTCCTGTCAATTTTAAACAATTTAAAGAAAAAATTGATGTTTTAGAGGTAAGAAAAATAACTCCTCGGAGCTGGTTTATTAAAACGTTTTATTATTTACTTTAATTACGGATTTCTGCGACAGCGCTGGTTTTAGATATGGATCTAATTTTTACTATTAATCTCTGACCAATATACTTCCTTCCATCAATGATCTGCACAACACATCCATCAACCCTGGAAATGGCATCACTCTTATTATGCAGATATGGCTCTTCTACTAATAAATCCAGGATATCACCAATTTTAAATGGTTTAGCGGCCTCTTTTATCTCGGCAATTGAACCCTCAGCAGCTACTAAAAAAGAATCAACAGGTAGTTTTGGGTCACCCTGGATATCAATATATTTTTTGGTTATATTCTCAAGATGTTTTAAATTCCTTCCATCCGGCCCAATCACAAGCGCTGCAATAGCAGTGTTTAATTTTATTAAAAAACCTTTAGCACCACTTCCCCTGGCAAGTTTCCTGATTTTCCTCTCAGTCTCGAGTCTTATGGTTTCCTCAGATTTTATATAGCCTGAACCTCCACAATGGGGACAGGTTTTGCACATAGTGCCAAGAATTCCATCGGAGACGTTTTTTCTGGTCATCTCCAGAAGTCCCATTTTTGAAAACTGTAAAACTTCAGTTTTGGTCTTATCATTTTCAAGACACTGCAGGAAACTGCCTAGAACTTTATTCCTGTCTTTTCCACTGGCCATATCAATGAAATCAATTACTATTATTCCGCCAATATCCCTGAGCCTTAATTGACTGGCAATAGTTTCCGCTGCCTCAAGATTTGTCCTTAATATAGTTTGGGTCGAACTCTTACTTGAGGTATACTTACCTGTATTAACATCAATTGAAGTCATAGCTTCTCCGTGGTCTATTACTATAAAACCACCGGACTTCAGCCATACTTTTTTTTCCAGGGCACTTTCTATTGCCTCATTGACATTGAAAGCTTCAAATAAATCTTCCTTGCCATGATGAACTATTATATTGTTAAATTTAACCCCGATAGACCACAGGTACCTTCCGATTTCCCTTCTAATTACCTTCTTATCCACATATATGGCGCCGAACTCTTCTGAAAATATATCCCGCATTAGTTTTATAACTATCGAATGTTCACTGAAAATTAATTTTGGCTTGTTTAAATCAGAAGACTTTTTCCTTATAAAATTCCACTTTTTTAAAAGCTGTTTTAAATCTTTTTTTAATTTAGCTTTATCTGTTTCTCTGGCAGCAGTCCTTACAATTAATCCATAATCTTCTTTTTTTATCTCTTCTGCAAGCTTTCTTAAATTCTCTCTTTCTTCACCACTAAGTCTCCTGGAAACACCGATACCGCTATTAAAAGGTGCCAGAACAAGATATCTTCCCGGAATAGATATAAAAGTAGTAAGCCTGGCACCCTTTGTCTTCATTGGATCTTTTGTTACCTGAACCATTATCATCTGATTGGGCTTAAGGACATATTGTATCTTCTTTGGGATTTCTTCCCCATTATCAGTATCCATATCAAGGCCAACCTCATTAATATACAAGAATGCATTTTTATCTTCGCCAATATCTACAAAAGCTGCATCCAGACTGGGAAGGACATTTTTAACCTTCCCCAGATAGATATTTCCTACTAAGGACTTTTTACTTTTACGGTCAAAATAAAGCTGGGTAACCCGTTTTGACTCTAAAATAGCAACCCTGGTTTCATTTTTATCTGAACTTATTAACATTTCTTTATCCAATTTTACTTTAGTCTCCTTTACTCGTTACTTAAATTACCTCCATTGGTGTTTTAAGTGCATTTTCTCTCACTACAAACAATTCTTCCTTTTCTACACTTTCAATATTAATCCTGTATTTTTTTAACCAATCTCCAAAAAAAATATAAAAATTATTGAATTTAAAAAATTCATTATTTTCTTCTTTAAAAATTTTAGCATATCCAGATAGTTTTAGAAGAATAATATCTGAATTTTCTTTATCCGATATTATTTTTAAATCAAATATTGAGCGGGAAAAATCAGATTTGGCCCTTAAATCTCCCTCTATATCCGCATAAAACTCCTCCAACAGGTTTTTACCGGAAGAGGGTGTGCAAAGCTTGAAGCCATAAAGACTTATTGCTATATCATTCATAAGACTATCTGTTTTTATCATTATCTTTTTAGCTTCAGTAATTTGCATCTGTGGTTTTAGCTTGAGGTTAACCTTTTTTTTGAATTCATTTTCTTCAATACCGCCATCAAGCAATACATCGGCATATTCCGCCAAACTCACTATACCTAATGGAGTTGGGGGACTAAAATTTATTTTAGGCTTTGGATTATACCCCCGGCTATATTTTATTTCCAGTTCCGCTCTGCTTAAAGCCCGGACTATTATCCTTATAATATCCAGGTGGGATAGATACTTAAATTCATCCTTTTTATAAAATTTAAATCTTATCCTGGTCTCGCAGGTATCTTTTTGATCTATCATATTCTCTCAGTAAAAACTTTTTACTGACTCCGATATCAATAACATCCCATGGTAATATTTCATCATCAGCAAAACCTCTGGTCGTAAAGAAGCTAATATCCAGACCAGCCTTCCTGAATTCTTTTTCCCAGACATGAAACTTAAAAAAATCTGTCCAATTGTCAAACCTGGCTCCACTTTTCCATGCACCTTCTATGACCTCGCCAACGAGTTCATTACCTCTGGATAGGGCGCACTCTATTATACTTTTTCTGGAATCCGTCCAGCTTATATTTATATATCTTTTTGGTACATTTTTTAAAATATAATTAAATTTACTGTCCAGGCTTGCCGTATTATCCTGGGCAACCCATTGAAATGGTGTGAAGGGTTTAGGACAAAATGCATTTATGCTGATGTTAATTTTTAATCTTGGTAGTTTCTTTCTAGAAAGCCCATCTTCCGCCGTCATAATCACCTTTTCTATAAGTTCTACTATCTGACTGATATCTTCATCGTTTTCAAACGGTAATCCTATCATAAAGTAAAGCTTGATTTTTTCCCAGCCTCTGCTGAAAGCCACTTTTATGCAATCAATTATTTCATTTTCTTTAATATTTTTATTGATTATATCCCTCATCCTCTGGCTGCCTGCTTCGGGAGCGAAAGTAAGTCCTGTTTTTCTTCCACTCTGAATAAGCTCTGCCAAATTTAAATTAAAACTGTCCAGTCTCATAGAAGGCAGTGAAATTGACAGCCTTTTTGATTTTAAAGAACTGGTAATTTTATCCAGCAAATGCTCAATCTCACTATAATCTGATGAAGATAATGATAGGAATGAAATTTCATCGTAACCTGTATTTTTAATTCCTGCAGCACTCTGTCTGATTAGAGATTCAACTTCTCTCTTCCGCACCGGTCTATAAATTATGCCTGCCTGACAGAATCTGCAGCCCCTGCCGCATCCCCTCATAATCTCTACTGCAAATCTGTCGTGTACAGGTTTAATATTAGGTATTATAGGATTCTGGACTATTTCAAATTTATTTAAGTCTTCCACTATCGCCTTTCTTACTTTTCTACCCGGCTTGATACTTTCAATACTTCCATCAAGAAAGTAGTGAAATTTGTAAAATCCCGGAATATATATTCCATCCAGCCTGCTGATCTCTTTTAAAAACCATTCTTTATCTTTACTGCTACACTTGTAAATTTTCACTCTTTCCAGAATAGATATAATTACTTCTTCGCCATCTCCGACAACAAAAAAATCCATAAATCTTGAAAGGGGCTGGGGATTTACAATTGCAGGACCACCGGCACATACCAGTGGAAATTTGTCTCTTCTGTGCCTTGAGTTTATATTTATTCCACCAAGGTCCAGTATATTTAATATATTAGTATATAGAAGCTCATGCTGGACAGTAAATCCAATGAGGTCAAAGCAATCCAGAAATATTCTGTTTTCCAGTGAAAATATTTTTACGTTTTGCTCTCTAAGTTTCTCCTCAAAGTCAATCCACGGAGAAAAAACCCTTTCAACTGTAAAATCCCTATGTTTGTTTACAATGTCATATAAAATCTGAAGCCCCAGATTGGACATACCAACTTCATATATATCCGGAAATACAAGAGCCATAGAAATTAAATTGTAAAAATCACTGGCTGGTTCCGGGCTTTTACTCCTGGCTCCAACTTCATTATTTATATACCTGCCCGGCTTTTCAATGTCTTTTAAAAGTTTTTCAAGCAGGTCAAAGTCCAGCTTTTTAATTTTATTCATATTTAATTTTCCTAAAGATTATTTGAACTCTTGATAAGCTATTTCATAGTCTTTTCTTACTTCTTTCCATATATAAACATTTTCTACAAGACCAATACCCAGAAACATGCTTATAAGGCTAGAACCTCCAGAACTCAAGAAAGGCAGAGGGATTCCAATTATGGGCATTAAGCCTATGGTCATACCTATATTTATAACCACTTGCGATAGGATAATAAAACCTATTCCAGAGCTCAGAAGCATGCCAAAACTATCAGAAGAATTTGAGGCTATATAAAAACATCGCCAGACAATCACACCAAGAACCAACAATACCAGAACAGCCCCCAGGAATCCCAGTTCTTCTCCAATAACGGAAAATATAAAATCAGTATGGTGTGCCGGGACATAACTTAGATTTGTCTGTTTTCCCAGAAAAAGGCCTTTCCCCAGAAAATCGCCGGAGCCAATTGCTAACTTTGACTGATATAAATTATAGCCAGCACCTTCGCTTGATACATCTGGCTTTAAAAAGACAAGAATCCTATCAAGTTGATATTGCTTTATTAGCCCGGCCTTAAGAGCTACAAAAAATCCCCCCGCTGTCAGTCCCAGTATTGACAGTAAATAAAGAAAATTAGCTCCGGATAAAAATAACAAGCCTAAGTAGGCTATAAAATACATTAAGGCAGTTCCATAATCCGGTTCCAGTAAGACCAATATTACAAATATAAGAGCTACTGTCGATGAAATGGCAACTTTTTTAAATGTAACCTGGTATACTTTTTCACCTTTCCATTTTGACATAACAGCAGCCAGGGATATCACCATAAAAACTTTTGAAAATTCCGAAGGTTGAATCGTAAAGAATTTTAAATCTATCCAGCTTTTTGATCCATGCACTTCATAACCAAAAAGAGACACAGCAGCAAGAAAAGAAATGCCTATAATAAAAATTAGCCACCAGTATCTTTGAATCTTCCTATAATTTATAAATTGAACTGCAACACATATAACAATTCCGGCTGCCAGCCAGATCGCCTGCTTTTTAAGATAATATTGAGGGTCAGTCACTCCTCCTGGCAGGGTTTCTCTTGTTGCACTGTAAATCATTAGAACCCCGAAGGAAGAGACGGCAAGCGCCAGAAAAAATAATATAAAATCAAATCTTATCCTTCTCTTCTCTTTGTCAGGACTTTCAAAATCGCCAAAATCTTTTTTTCTTCTTCTTTTTATCATTTACAA
>VGAU01000040.1 GCA_016870675.1 Actinomycetota bacterium
ATATTTGAAAAATCTACCTTCGAGAGGTACTTTACAGCAAGCCTTGCCTGCTTGAAACCTACCCTGGTCAGTCCGATATCCATATCCCCCTGATATCTTCCCTCCTTATTCCATAATGTTTGACCATGCCTGATTAAAAATAATTTTATGCCCATAAGATTCCTTCTCTTCTTCCCTTCTAAAGTTCTAAGAATTCAAATTGACCGATAACATTCTTTCTTATATCAGAAGCCTGTGGGAAATCATATAGTATTTTCCCTTCTTTTACTGCTTCTATGAAAATATCCTTACAAGTGCCATTGCACTCAACACATCTATAATCAGATACTTTCCTATCCTCTAAGATAATCCTGTCACTAAAGCAATTCTGGCATCTTATTACCTTCTTTGCCCCGGACATTTTCCCTCTTTTTGATATTTTCTTTCCTTCAATCTCTACAATGTCCAGTGAAAAATCCAGTACTTTTGCCCCGCTTATGGCTGTGCCAACTCCAAAGGCATCCACTATATCTCTCAACTTTAGAATATCTTCTTCATCCAGTCCCCCGCTTACAACCAGCTTTACATTCTCAAATCCCCTTATATCAAGTTCCCATCTTACTTCTTCCAAAATCTTTTTAAAATTTCCTCTTCTGGATGCAGGAGTATCTAACCTTATACCAAATAAAGCTTCTCCCAAACCTTCAGCAACCCTTATGGCTTCAAACTTCTCATCACCAAAGGTATCAATAAGAGAAATCCTTTTAATTTTTGGCTCAATTACCTTGTTAAAAGCCTTAGTAGCCTCTACGGTATCACCCATAATCAGAATCAGGGAATGAGGTATGGTTCCAACCGGTTCCTGGCGGGTAAGCTCTGCGCCAAGAGTGGTAGAGACCCCATCAGCTCCGCCAATAAAGGCGCTTCTTTCGACCATGGGAGTTATCGCTGGATGCATTCTTCTGGCTCCGAAACTATAAATTAATTTATCTCCGGCAGCCAGCTTGCATCTTGCTGCTTTTGTGGCTATTCCGCTTGCCTGGCACAAAAACCCTAAAATAGTTGTCTCATATATGCCAAAATCAAGATACTTACCTTCTATTACCATAACAGGCTGGAAATCCTTAAATACCATTCCCTCGGGCATACATCTTATTGATATTTTATCAATATCCGAAAGAAGCTTTATAGTCTCTTCTATTCCCGCCAGAATCCCCCATCTATAGCCCTCAGGAAAACCTTTCAAAAATATTTCAGCTTTCACTACAGGATTTTTACCAGTAGCTTTTAATATTTCTTCTGTTCTCTTAAAATATATATCTGTCAATCTGCCTTTTTTTATATCGTCAGCATTTGCTATATGGAACATTACATACTCCTTAAATTATATTTACCTTAAGCACGTTCCGCATCTGATCAAGTGCAAATCTGTGATCTCTTTTATTTAAACCAATTATAGCATCTTTTACCACATCAACCCTGTAACCTCTCATCACCGCATCAGTTACGGTATGAAAAACACATATATTTGTAACATCTCCGGTAACTATTAATTTCTTCACCGATAATTTTTTTAATATCTCATCTAGATCTGTATTAAAAAAACCTGAGAAGGAGCTTTTTCTTACAATAATATCATTACCCTGTGGTTTTAGTTCTTCGATTATTTTTGATCCTTCTGTATTTCTTATAGCATGTGGAGGAAATATTTCAAACTCCCTGTCATCTTTATCATGACTATCGCACAGATATATTACCGGGTAACCTTCACTTCTGGCTTTTTCCATTTCTCTCTTTATGGGATCAATAATCCTTTCAATTTTAGGAACTTTTAGCGGCGCTCCATCCAATACAAAATCATTCAGCATATCTATTATAAGTAAGGCTTTATAACCAATCATATTACCACCTCGGTGAAATTTTTAAAATAATCTTTCATGAACACTAATTTTTATTATGATTTCTGACTGATAATTCTTTAATAGTAAATATTACAATAATGATACCATCTGAAGGCTATTTTTGTAATATTTTATGTTTACAGAATTTATATATTGTTTTTTTGTCTCCTCATCTATAGAATTATAAAAGATAAAATCAATTTATTAAAAAATAACAACTTTCAGGAATGGTTATAAGTCTGAAAGAAAATCAAATTGGCAATACATTTATAAAAGAAAAAAGGATTAAGGACAACGGTTTTTCATCCCGTTTTGTGCCTTGAGCGAAGCGAAAGGAATGGGTATAAAAATGAAAAAAAACAAAATAAATATAAAAAAGTTTCTTATCATCAGTACAATATCAATGTTAGCCATATTTCTCATGATATCACTGACTTCCTGCACCCGGAAGGTATCTTTATATTTTGCAGTATCTACTGATACCGATTTTTACCTTAAAGAAGAAATAAGGGAAATCCCGGTAAGTAAAGAGCTGTATAAAAGTGTATTAGAGGAACTGATAAAAGGGCCTGAAAACGACCAGCTTTCCCCCACTATTCCTTCCAATGTTAAAGTTAATTCAGTAAAAATATCTGACAGCACCGCTACCGTAGACTTCAGCAAAGAAATTATAACAAATTTTGAGGAAATACCTCACAGCTCTACTACAGAAGTTCTGGCCATTTTCTCTATTGTAAATACACTTACCGAGTTTGAAGAAATAAAAAAGGTAAAAATAACTATCGAAGGCAAAGATAGTGGGCAAGTAGATGGGCTTTATGTAGAAGATTTCTGGGGACATGTAGGTATTTATGAGGAATTTACCAGAAATGAAGTTATCATAAAAAGCTCATAGTCAATATGTAAATAATATGGCATTAATATGATACAGGATAGTAAAAGCACAGATAACCTGGATACAATAAAAAATAAAATAAATAATATTCCAGCCTTTTTTAAAAATACTTTATCCTCTACAGATAAAAGACCTCTGGTTGGCTGGTTCTGCACCTACACCCCGGAAGAACTTATTGTTGCCGGAGGTTTTATTCCTGTAAGAATTTTCGGAAGGAAAAAATTAATTAAATCCGAAAGTTACTTTCCTATAAATTTCTGCCCTTATATTAAATCAAGCTGGGAGAGCTTACTTTCCGGCGCTGACAATTTAAAAGCAGCAATATTCACCAACTCCTGCGATGGGATGAGAAGGTTTTTTGATACTGCAAATAAATATCTTAAAGATACTCCTTCTTATCTGCTGGATGTTCCCCACTTGAGAGGAGCAGGCTCTATAGATTTTTTTGCAAATAGTATAGGTAATATGAAAAGATTCATTGAAAATTTAAACGGGAAAAAAATAAGCAACAAAGAAATAAAAAATGCAATAATTCTTATCAACAATAAAAGAAGACTTCTGAAAAAATACAGCCAGATTTCTACTAAATTACCAGAGCTTATAAGCATATTTTCTTATTTTAAAGTTATGGAGCTGTCTATGATCTCAGCACCCGAAATCTTTACAGATGATCTGGAAAGATACATAAAATTCATCATGGAAGTCGATGCAGAAAATATGACTAATCTGCAGCCAAATTACAAAAACACCCCTGGTATTATGATTATTGGTAACTTTATCACCGAAGAAAAATTATGGGGTATGCTATCTACAATGAATCTCAAACTGGCTTCTGACGACCTCTGTATTTCAAGCAGATATTTTGAAAAGCAGATAGAGCTGGGTGATGATTCTGATTTTCTCAATCTGACAGCTGAAAGATATTTAAATAAACCCCAGTGTATGAGAATGGCCGACCACGGATTGAAATTAAAGGAGATTGAGAATAATATAATTAAAAATAATATAGAAGGTGTAATATTTATAAGCTTGAAATTCTGTGATACAATGCTTTATTCCTTTCCACTGCTGAAACAGAAATTAAACGAGCTTGGGATTCCAGCTTTATATCTTGAGATAGAATATAATAATTTTTCAGAAGGCCAGCTAAAAACAAGGGTACAGGCTTTTCTGGAAATGCTATAAATATAATTATTAAAAATGTGTATAAAAGACAAACTAAAAACCAGAGTACAGAGAAACTTAAATCAAAAGTATATCAGGAGGCTCCTGAATATTATCGCAAAAAAGCCTGTGCTTTATGCTTATGGAAGCACATTTTCCTCTTTATCTGATAAATACCTGAACATTTTTACCATAGAAAGCCTGAGAAATGCTTATTCTAATAATAATCACCCCATAGGTTATGGATCTCTTTTTTTACCCTATGAGATGTTCCATGCGCTGGGAATCACACCGTTCCTGCCGGAAGTTATGGCTGGATTTACAGCAGGTTTGGGACTGGCAACCCAGACACTTAAAGAAGCCTCTTCAAACTGGTACTCACAGGATCTGTGTACCTTTCATAGAAGTGCATCCGGCGCAGTGGAACTTGATGTATTTCCAAAGCCAGATTTTGTCATCACTACCAATCTGGCCTGCGATGCCGCGCAAAAATCATTTTATATACACTCGGTAAAATATAATATTGAAAAAAATTTCTATCTGATTGATGTACCTTACGAATATTCAAAGGAGTCTATCTTGTATCTGACCGGACAGATAAAAAATATCTGTATGGATATAAGTTCCAAATCAGGTATGAAACTTGACACTTCTAAATTTAAAGAAGTCATCAATCTCTCAAATGAATTTAGAAAATGGGCAATCAAAGTTAACAACTTAAGAAAAACTCTTACAAACTACCCCCCTTATTATAATGGTCTTAATTTTATTTTACCTTTCCACGGTCTTGCAGGAACCAGAGAAGCTGTTATTCTTTATAATCAAATGTATAAGGAACTAAAAAAATATTTAGATAAAGAGGAGAAAGAAAAATCAGGTAAAAATAAATCACCAAAAAGAATTCTGTGGCTGCACCTGAAACCTTACTATAAAAATGAAATATTTAATATACTGGAAAGGGAGAACTGCAGAGTGGTATTTGAAGAAATAAATTATATTTACTGGCCTGAACTTGACCCTGAAAGACCTTTTGAAAGCCTGGCTAAAAAGATGCTTTCCCATTTTCTATCGGGCAGGATTGATAACAGGATCAATGTAATTCTTAAGGCTGCCAGGGAATATAAGGTTGACGGAGCCATTTTATTTTCTCACTGGGGATGCAGACAGAGCAATGGCGGGGCAAGAATTATCAAGGATAGCTTAAATAAGCTTAATATTCCCACTCTGGTTTTAGACGGGGATTGTGTGGATCAAAATAATTCCTCACAGGGACAGGTAAAAACCAGATTGCAGGGATTTGTAGAAATTTTAAACTCTTAAAAAAATAGAAGAAAGGAAAAAGATGTATACTTGTGGAATTGATGTAGGATCAGTTTCAACCAAGGTAGTAATACTAGGTAAAAAAGATAATAAAATTGCATCTTATATAATTATCCCCACTGGTTCTGACAGTAAAAATGCTGCTATAAAAGCCCTTGATAATTCTTTAAAGAAGGCTGGTCTTGCAGATAATGAGATTGAAGCTACTGTTGCCACCGGTTACGGTAGAATAAATATTCCTTTTGCGGATCAAAATATAACCGAGATAAGTTGCCATGCCCGGGGAGCCATATCTTTATTTCCGGATTTAAAAATAGTAATAGATATCGGGGGTCAGGACAGTAAGGTCATAAAACTTAAAGATGGAAAGCCCATTGACTTTCTGATGAATGATAAATGTGCGGCAGGAACTGGCAGATTTCTGGAAGTTATGGCAAGAGCAATGGAAATAAATCTTGAGCAATTTGCCCCTATTTTTATTAAAACCAATGATAAAGTTAATATAACCTCTACCTGCACTGTATTTGCCGAATCCGAAATAGTTTCACTAATCGGACAGGGTATAGATAAAAATAAAATTATAAAAGGCCTTATTTATTCTATTGCAGATAAAATAACTTCGATGGTTGGAAGAGTGGGACTTGATGAACCGGTCTGTATGGCCGGAGGAGTCGCTAAGAATCTGGGTGTGGTCAAAGCACTGGAAGAAAATTTAGGAATAAAAATAAATATTCCGGATGAACCACAAATAACCGGGGCACTGGGAGCGGCGTATCTAGCTCAAAACCTTCATTAATTTTTTTACTCAATTTTTATATCTATTGTCTTAAATAATGTATCCCCATAATAAAACTCAAATTTATAATCTCCGGGTGTCAGAGTCCTTTCCTGGTTATAATCACCATAACCGGTTTCTCCACCTTCTCCTCCAGGCGGCAGATTATATGCTTTTTCAAGAATAATTTCATTGCTGCTATCTAACAAGACTACGGAGACCTTTTTTGCGCATGATTTACCTTCCGCCTCTGCTCCTACAGTTGGATATAAACTTGAATCCGTTGTAAATTGAGTTTTTGACCTTCCAAATTCTATATCAGAAACTCTTGCATTTAGATATTTTATACATTCAGCATCAGACATAGTGATATCAGCTGCTCCTTTACAGCCCACTCCAATTAAAATCATTGATACTGTAAGGATAGCTATAAATAAAACTAGTAAAAATCTTTTCATTATTAGCCCCCTATTTTACAAAATTTTACTTTATATATAATATATACTATCAGTTTAAATTAAACTTTTTAATCGCCTTTTTCCGTCTTCAACTTATCTACTATTTTTATAATTTCGAGTGTGTAAGTTTTTTTTATACGATTAAAGATCTTTTCTGAGGTTACTTTATCATAAATATGCGCAGTATTATTTCTATCTTCCAACATATCGAGAAATATTTTTTCATTAATGATTAAATTAGTTCTGAAAGCCTCTATAAAACTATCCCGTGGCGTTTTTACGATTATTCCCTGGTGTTCAAGATAAATCTTTAGGGCTTTCCATAAAAGTTCAAATGTAAATTCAAATCTCTGGATAACACCATCTTTATCCAATTCGTCTTTGGCTTGTTTTACACCTTCTTCTAATTTTTTACAGGCATCTTTCAATTTTTTTAAAGAATATTCAAGTACATCTTTCATATAGAATTTTACCTCTTCTTAAAATTATATTCTCAAATTCTTTATCAACAGATTCCAAAAATATTATATCCACTTTATGAAGACCTGAAACTTCTTCCAGTTTTTCCTTTAATTCTCTCATCCTTCTTACACCAATTTTTTTACCATCTACTGCGATATCAAAGTCTGAACCCGGATTGTATTTTCCTACAGCCCTGGAACCAAAAAGAAGAATTCGATTTGGTTTTATATCTTCCTTCAATAAGGAAATTATTTTATCAAGAATCTCTTCTTCCCTTTTTTTATATACTGCTGTTGCTTTCATGGAAAATCCCTGCTTAAAAAAAGAATTTAAAACGTATTATTCATAGCTAAAATATAGACATGTCAAATTATATCATAAATTGTAAATCTCATCTTCCCTGCTTGAGATCTTGCAGTATAGCTTCATTTCGAAGAGCTTCCCCGGAACATCTCATCCTGATGACATATAACATTCAAATTATAAGTATAGCTATGATTTTATTATTAAAGTTTATCTATTTAAAAGTACCATCAATAATGATATTGAAAAAACTATCCATAATAACCTTCCGGAATAGACAATGACATTTATGCCTGGTTAGAAGAAGTACCACTAATATTTATTGAAGCAATCAATTCCAATCATATAAAATCCGGTGAATTGTGAAATACTTTAAATGCCAGATCCATATCAAAGGATTCACATCAAATTATAATGGTGTTAAATGCTTCTTTTACTTCTTTTTTTATTCTGTTTTTTTCGAACCCTGATAAATTTGTTTCCATTGTAACCTCCTCCTGTATTATTATAAAACTATCATTAAAAATACCCATTGGTTTTAAATTTATGTTCATTTACTAATTTCAAATGAGCGGTATTTCTAAATCCACTTTTTTATATTTATAATGCTAAAATACAGGCAAATACCTGCTTTATACTTGCAGATACTAAAATACGAGAGTTCTTATAAGTTATTTTTCAGGTGGTCTAAAAAACTAACTTTGGAAAGCAACCTGTTGCTATGTTCTCTATTGCAACAAAAGGTTGACCTGCTATATAATTCCACATACTACCTCAAAAGGAGGGTCTCTCATGAAACTAGATCTAATTGTCCCGGCTACGCAAGAAAATCTCCTAAGGCGGAAGAAGGCACCGTGCCTACACCTGGGTCTAGCAATGGTTGCCGCCCTAACCCCGCCAGAGATCGAAGTCTCCTTAACTGATGAGAATGTCACAGTTATTGATTTCCAAAAGGAAACCGACTTAGTGGGAATCACAGCACTAACTATTACGGCGAAACGCGCCTACGAGATCGCCGATACCTTCAGAGCAATAGGAGTGAAGGTTATTTTAGGGGGTAGCCACACTAGCGCTCTACCCAAAGAGGCAAGTCAGCACGCCGATGCCGTAGTAATCGGGGAAGCCGAAGGAATTTGGGCAAATGTGATCGAGGATTTTAAGGCAAACAAACTACAAAGGATGTACAGCCAACGTGAGCAGCCCAGCTTACTCAACTTGCCTATCCCCCGGCGAGACTTGTTCGCCGATGGAGCGTATTACTTCCAGAACACGATCTCAACCACTAGAGGCTGCCCCTATGCCTGCTCCTTCTGCTCAGTTACTTCATTCTTCGGCCATACTTATCGCTGCCGCTCGGTAGAAGAAATTCTCAAGGAGATTGAAACATTGAACCATAAGAAACTCATCTGCTTCGTTGATGATAATATCGTCGGCAACCACAAGTTCGCTAAAGAGCTCTTTCGCGCCCTTATTCCCTACAAACTCAAGTGGATTGCACAAGCCTCTGTCACTATAGCGAGAGATGACGAGTTACTAAAACTGGCAGCCGCGAGCGGCTGCATGTCCCTACTCATCGGTTTTGAGACATTGTCCCCGGCCAATCTAGCGGCGATGGGCAAGAGAATTAATGTGGTAGACGAATACGAAATGGTGATCAGAAAGATCCACTCCCACGGCATCGCCATTCACGGCTTCTTTGTCCTTGGCTTAGACGAAGACGATGAAGATGTTTTCGAACGCACCGTCCGCTTTGCCCAGAAAATGCGGCTAGAGAGTGCTCAATTTGCTTGGCCCGTGCCGTATCCGGGCACCGCCCTATGCGAATCTTTGGATAAGGCTGGACGAATAATCACCAAAGATTGGTCGCAGTATGAGTCTAGCATTGTATTTGAGCCAAAGCTAATGTCACGGGAGATTCTGCAAAAGGGGCGTGACTGGGTTTGGCGCGAGTTCTATAGCCTACCCTCTATTTGGAGGAGATTGGGAGTTATACGCCGTTATTCAATGCCATTCTGGGTGCTGAATCTTTATTATCGCTCTTTCTGGCGGAGAAAATTCAGAACTAATAGAGATAGCAACAAGTTCGAACCCTCACTTCATCTCTGAGTAATATTAGAACTCGGTTCCGATTGAACGAAAAGTCAAATTGTTCAATTACAGATATTTGGAAATTTTTTAGGCTTTAATCCCCATTTACATATACTCGTATCTGATGGATGTTTTTGCCAAAATGGAATTTTTTTCGCATTGCCTATTAACATAAATACAGAAGAGCTTTAGCCACTGTTCAGACACAAGTTACTCTCCATACCAAAGAAAAAGAGACTTTTAATAGAAAAAACAATAGAATTAATTTCTCATCATGGCATCACTCTGGATTTAATGTATATGGTGGAGCCAGAATATATCCTCATTTTAATGAGTCAATGGAAAACCTTGCAAGATATATAATAATGGCATCTATTACATCAGTTGGACTGATGTTACTGACTTTTTACTCTAAATCCCTTATTTTCTATATTTATAATGCTAAAATCTGAGTAAATACCTGCTTTTATACTTGTATACACAAAAAGCAGGCTCTTGTGAATTTAATATCTTTGAAGATTCGAGTCCTACCCGGGGAGCCAAATTATTTGCAAGGATAAATAGATTACCATAAACGTTTAGCAGGATTGAATTTATAGTATTATTTTACGTAAACAATATCGATAAAATATTGACATATTAAATATTTATCGATATAATATTTGTAAAATTAAATAGGAGAAGTAAAATGACAACAATAACTGTTTCCCCAAAATTTCAGGTAGTAATTCCAAAAGAAATACGCAAGAAATTAAATCTTAAGCCTGGCCAGAAATTACAAGTTATTCAATTAGGCGACAGGATAGAATATATTATTTTAAAGGATATAAAAGATGCCCGTGGTTTTCTTAAAGACATGAATACTGATGTTGACAGGGAAGGAGATAGATATTGAACCTGGTAGATTCATCAGGGTGGCTGGAATATTTTGCAGATGGTAAAAATGCAAAGTTCTTTGTTCAAGCGATTGAAAATACAGAGGAACTTATTGTATCAACTATTAATCTTTATGAGGTCTATAAAAAGATACTTCTAGAAAGAAATGAAAATTCTGCACTACAGGCGGTAGCATTAATGCAACAAGCAAAAGTAGTAAATATAACTTCTTCAATCGCAATTATGGCAGCAAAGCTTAGTTGTGAACTAAAGATACCGATGGCGGATAGTTTAATATATTCAACTGCCAGGATTCATAATGCTGTGGTATGGACTCAGGATGCTGATTTCAAGGATTTAGAAGAAGTGAAATATTTTAAATAGGATTATTTTAATTAATAGATTTGTCAATTTTGTAAATATTTTATTTAAATTTTCAATTACTTAATAATCAATAACTCAAGTGGGTGAACTACCTTTGGGCTAAAGACTGTTGAGTTTTCTGGCTACTATTATAAATTTATGTCTCCTCGCTCTTTTATATATTTTTATATATTTAACTGCCTCCAGCTGTCTGTTATTCAGACCAAGTTTTCGTAGTATATTATCTGCGTAAATATCTTTATAAAAATAAACTGCAAAACCGCCAAACTCTTCTTTAAACTCCGGCTC
>VGAU01000041.1 GCA_016870675.1 Actinomycetota bacterium
CCATTGTCCTTAAGCATATTTTATTTTATAAATATATATTGCCAATTTGATTTTCTTTCAGACTTACTCCTTTGTAACTAAAGTGCCAATTTTTTTACCCATTATAACTCCTTTTATATTGCCTGGCTTTGTAATATCAAAAACAACAATAGGTAAATTATTTTCCATACATAAGGAAGTAGCTGTAGAATCCAGAACTCTGAGATTCTTCTTTAATACATCCAGGAAAGTTAATTTAACAAACTTCCTGGCATCTTTAAATTTTACAGGGTCTTTATCGTATACACCGTCAACTTTTGTAGCTTTAAATATTATCTCAGCTTCTATTTCAAGCGCTCGCAGCGCTGCAGCTGTATCAGTTGTAAAATACGGATTACCAGTCCCGCCAGCAAATATTACTACTCTTTTCTTCTCCAGATGTCTTACTGCCTTTCTCCTGATAAAAGGTTCAGCAATTTCCTGCATTGATATTGCAGTTTGAACCCTGGTAATTATTCCAATTCTTTCCAATGCATTCTGCAGCCCTAATGCATTCATAATGGTAGCCAGCATTCCGATATAATCAGCAGTAGTTCTATCCATACCATTTGCACTGGCAGAAACACCTCTCCAGAAATTCCCTCCACCAATAACTACTGCGACTTCTACACCTAACTCTACTACCTCTTTTATCTGACTTGATATATTATTGGTAACCTTTGGGTCTATTCCATAATCTAAATCACCTAATAATGCCTGGCCGCTGATCTTAAGTAAAACCCTGTTGTATTTTAATTTTTCCATATATTTTATGCCTATTATCTTTTAAGCAAAAAAATATTAGAAATTACTTATTATTCTTCTCCAAGGATATATCTTACAAACCTTTTAATTACTATATTTTCACCAATTTTTGCTATATTCTGTTTTAACAAGTTTCCAATCTTTACATCATTATCTTTTACAAATAGCTGTTCCAGCAGGCAATTTTCTTCATAATATTTTTTAAGCTTTCCCTCAGCAATCTTGTCTATAATTTTTTCAGGTTTACCTTCATTTAAGGCTTGCTTCCTGTAAAGTTCTTTCTCCTTATCCAGCACCTCTTGAGGTACATCCTCCTTTGAAACATATAACGGCGCTGCTGCTGTAATATGAAGTGCAATATCATGTACAAAATTCTTGAACATTTCATTTCTGGCTACAAAATCAGTTTCACAATTGACTTCGAGCATTACACCAATCTTAGAGCCTATATGTATATAGCTATCAATTATACCTTCTTTAGTAGCCCTGTAAGCTTTTTTGGAAGCTTTCGCCAGTCCCTTTTCTTTTAATATCTCCTCTGCTTTCTTTATATCTCCATTGCTCTCAACTAGAGCTTTCTTACAATCCATCATACCAGCACTGCTTTTTTCCCGTAATTCTTTTACCAATTCAGCTTTAATTTCCATTATTCCTCCATACAATCCTTAAACCCATATATCATCTTCAGGTAAATCTTCTAAATCACCTTCAGTTTTTTCTTCTTCTAACTTTTTTGCTTCTTTTTCTTCCGGGCTTTCCTCTAACTTAACTTTCTGTTCTTTTCCTTTTTTTACAGCATCACATATAACACTTGTTATCAGATTACAGGAACGGATCGCATCATCATTCCCCGGAATAACAAAATCAATAATATCAGGGTCACAATTTGTATCTGTTATAGCTACAATAGGTATTCCCAACTTCCTTGCTTCTCTTATAGCAATCATCTCTTTATTAGGATCAATAGCATAAAGAACATCGGGGAGTTTTTTCATATTTCTTATACCTCCGATATTGAATAGAAGCTTTTCATACTCTTTCTTTATTCCAAGAACCTCCTTTTTGGGTAACTTTTCAAAAATACCTGACTTTTCCATCTCTTCTATTTCATCAATTCTTTTTGTTCTCTTACTTATAGTTTCAAAATTAGTAAGAGCGCCTCCCAGCCATCTGTTCTTAACATAGGGCATTCCACATTCTGTGGCATAAGATTCGATTATATCCTGGGTTTGTTTTTTTGTACCTACAAACAATATAATCCCGCCCTCACTCGCAACTTTTTTAATATATTCATACGCTTCAATTAAAAGCCTCTGTGTTTCCTGAAGGTCAATTATATATATACCATTTTTATCTGCATATATATATTTCTTCATCTTAGGGTTCCACTTTTTAGTCTGATGACCAAAATGAACCCCTACCTCCAGGAGCTGCTTCATAGTTACAATACTCAAAATAATACCTCCCTATTCTTATGGTTTTTCCTCCACCACTTTAACCATTATATTTGTTCACCATAATGCTGTAAGTGGTGTGTGTAATTTCAACGTTCAAGTCTAGCATAATACATATCTTTCATCAAATAATCAATAATAAATGTTAGCCTTAATTATTTTTTTATTTATTTAACCTATTAGGAAAATTTTAACACTAAAAAGTAATTTATAAAAACCCTTAAAGGATTTTATGCTGTTTTAAACATCAATGTTGGCCAGGGTAATGTAGATGGTGTTGGTGCCTGGTTTGATAATAAAATTTATTATTGAGTTTAGCCCTACTAGTGCAAGGGCTTCAAGAGTAAAACTTTAAAATAAGTAACGAATTCTGTCTCCAAAGCAGGTAACGGATTTTGGAAGAGATAAAACTTCATTTTGATAAACCTGAAGATAGAAAATCACTATAAAAAGCAACGGATTTTGGAAAATATTACTTGCTTATATCATAGGGGCAGAGCCACTTTTAGTGCTATGTACCTATTTTAGTAAAGGGGTGCAAGCTATAACTTGATTTTGGTATCGGTATAGTGGTTGAGCCTCTTCGGGAGGACTCTGGGGGCAGATCATCAAATTGAGGCCAAATCCATAGTGTTTAGAACTTTGGGAGGTTGATCAGAGACCAGTGAACAAGCCAGTTCTAAAGTTACAGTAAGTTTATTTTTACTCATTATTAGCATTTTTTAGTTAATACTATGTATAATCTATATTATACATAGTATATCGCAGGGTTTTCAAGGGGTGGAATAAATTGCGTACTATATCACAAAAATTGATTGAATTTTAGATTGGCAGAATTTTTAATATTTTAAATTTTATTGCTTATATTATTCTCTAAAAATACTTGACAGATGCACCATTTAGGTGTATTTTATGTGTATAAATGTTTTTATAATTAAGTTAACTAACTAAATAAATGGGAGGTGAATAAGGATGCCAAGAATGAGTGTAAAATTAGGTCCTAAAACAGATAATGTATTAGAAAATTTACGGGAAGAAACCGGCAAAAGTAAAGCCGAACTTATAAGAACGGCTATTGCCCTATTAGATTACACTGTAGAAAGAAAGAAAGATGGAGGAAGGGTAGTGATCGTAGAGAAAGGAAAAATTAAGCAAGAAATTATACTTCCATAAAAAAGGGGCGTGATAATATTGGCGAAAAAATCAAAAAAAACAGATGAAATAGATTTAGGCAAAACCAAAGTAGTGGGTAAAGCAGATATATATATAAAGAAGCTAAAGAAAAATTAGAGCCTTTAAAAGTAGATATATTTGAAAAGGGTAAAGAAAAATTAGAGCCTGCGAAGACAGATATTAAAGGAGTGCGGGAAATAACAGCTCGTAATCTTTCAATAATAATGGTTGGTATTTTTATATTTATAATCGTTATACCTATTTACCGGCCGTCTTCACTTGGTTATATTAAGGATGTTCTTCCCTGTGTAACAACGCTACTTGGAGCCTCTTTTGGATTTTATTTTTCTGAAAAGAGATTAGACTGACATACTCTGCACGACAAAAGTCGGCTGTTTTTTAGGCACTGTAGCCTGTGCAGGCTGTTGGAAACATGGCAACTTAAAGCCAGGTTTTCAATAAATGCACAGGAGTACTATTTTAGAATTAGCCAGCTTTTGGAATAAATCTTATATCCAGTTCAGTGTCTAAAGCCTCTGCTATTCTTTCTAATAATCTTAATGATGTATTATGCCTTCCGCTTTCTATCCTTGCTATGCTTGACTGTTTTGCACCGGTTAGCTTAGCCAATTGTTCCTGAGTTAAATTCTTCTTTCTTCTTAAAGAAAGTATCTGCCTTATTATTTTATACTCTGGTTCTAGTTTTTCGTATTCTTTTTTAAATTCTGGGTCTTTTAAAAGTTCCTTTTTGAATTCTTCCCATTCCATAATCTATTTATTCATCTCCTTCTATTTTTATATTCTATCATTCTCCTCTTTGCTATCTCCAGTTCCCTTTTAGGAGTCCTATTTGTCTTCTTTTTAAAACCGTGCAGGAGTACAAAAGTTTTTTCAGTATGCAGAAAATAAATAATTCTAACATAGTCTGAACCAAATCTTACCCTTAATTCCCACAAACCTTTATACTCTCTACCCACAAGTTTTTTAACAAATGGAAGGCCTAAATATATACCCTCCGACCTTATATTTTCAATTTCCTGAACAACTTTTGCTCTTTCCTTGCTCGGCAAATTGACTATAAAATTTCTAACCGGTTCTTCAAGATTATTTTTCTTATAAAATACTATCTTCCACATTTAATTTGTAATATAACATACTTGTTATAATTTATCAATTGTCTTTTTCTTTGAGAATATTCTTTTTATTTTAAAAAAAAGAAACCCCGAGTTATCTTTTACCCTGGCTTACGCTTTAGGTTACTCAACATCTCGGGGCCCTGCCTTAAAACTTTTCTAGGGGATTTTTCAGAACTTTAACTTACTTTTTACTTTCTTTCGTTTGTAAATTTCAGTAGTTTCTGAAAGTTGCCTCCTGCTCTAAGGGCAATTATAAATATAGCAAAAAGGTAAACCCACATCAAGAAAAATTCTTTCTTTCAGCAATTTTTAACTGGGTAGCTAAAACATTAAAATATGAAGCGCTAGTATGCCTCTAGAAGCGACGAAAATGGGTGTGGGATAATTCCTATATACTAAATCTGTTTTTAAAATTATTTCTTAGCTTATAATTTGTTTAGTGATCTGAAATCAATATTAGACCCACCATTTGTATAATAGCCTTTGTGAATTGTGCCACAAAATTGACAAGTATAATAAGGTCCATTAGGATCTAATGTATTTAAATATTTTCTGTATTTAAAAGGATCATCAGCGGTAAATAGATTCTTATCTTTTACTAAAAATTTAAACATCTCATTACCACATTTCTCGCAGATATAACTAACACCATCTTTTTTTTCTATCTTTTTTGCCAATTAAATTACCTTACTATCTTTTATTCCGTTACTGTAAAATAAGTTTCTTTCTGTCCTACTCCCTCAGCAGTTAATACAATTTTCCAATCACCGGGAGTGGTTCTACTTCCTACATTCCATGACCAGGTGCAGTTTCAATTTCCGTCCGAGTTTTTAGGTTCTAATCCTTTCGCTTTACTTGGACCAGACTTATAATAAACTTTAATTGTACATTCGAATATATCTAGAAATATGAAAAGCTGCTAGATGCATATCGCTTTCATTTATTGTTATCAGTTCATTATTAATAAAAGATGGCAACGCTTTCGGGTTTAATATCCATATTCGTTTTTTTAAATTTTCAGGCATTGGTTTAACAAACCAGCCCGGAAATACAATAACAGGCATCACATGATAATTTTTTCCAGTACTTTCTTTCAATATTGATTTCAGCCATTTTGATTCAGATTCTGCCTGTACAATTATTTTATTGCCTAAATTTATATTACCGGCAATTATATTCTCATCTTTACAGATAATCTCACCTTTTGGAGGTTTACTGTATGTTTTTGTCTCAACAGTAAATATGCCATGGGGAGTAAGAATGACGTGATCTATATTAAAGTTTCCAGCTACTATATCATGAAATATAACAAAACCCTGTCCGCGTAAATCATCGAATATCTCCGCAACTATTCTTTCACCATCTCTGCCCAATACTAGAGCTTTTATTTTTTTTCGAAGAAAAATTATTCTGTATGTACAATAAATAATAACTATTAAAGTTATTATTGACATTATTATTGGGTTGTTGTGAGATGGAAAAGCCCAATTTAGCCATGCTATAATTGTCACTGCAATTAATATTCCAGGTATGAAGAATAACATCGAGACGTCTTCTCCTATATACTTTTGGATTAATTCATCTAGTGATTGGCCTGCCACATTTAAAGGGCGTTTTTTTAAGGGAGATTTTTTGTTATTTTTCATTCTATTATTTAGTCATTAATACCATATAAGCAGCTGCTATTTCTTCCAACTTAAATCCGCTTGACCCATCTGGGATAGAGGTATCAAAATCATTTAATATTTGAAGCAAGGTTCTATTTATCCCCTTCTCTTTTAACAATCTTTGTGCGGTAACCGTTATGTCTGAAATATCAATTCTGCTATTAATTGTCTTTTTTTCTAAACTATCAAGGAGTATTTTGTAATTATTAATTATCGGGTCTTCTTTATCTATAAATCCATTATCTATAGTAGCCATTTTGTATTCAACTGAATCAGGCAAATCATTTGTTGTAGATGATCCACTTGAAAAACAACAACCGGTCAGTGCAAATAAAACCAGTATTACTGCAAAAATTGTTAATTTGATTTTCATTTCTTTTATATTCATAATTCTATTTATGTAGCGACATACTTATTTTTTAATTCTTTCAATTACTTTATATTTTTACCCTATGCGGAAAATTTTAACACTAAAAAGCAATTTATAAAAACCCTTTAAAGGACTTCATCATATTATCAAAGTAAAAAAACTATTTTTTATACAAACAGGCAGGAAAACTTATTCTCTTTTAAGAGATAAGATGAGAGCCTGGAATTTAATTTGCAAATAAATAATAATTGTGCAAATATATAAAGGAACAAAAAGAAATATGATAAAGAGAACCTACAAATATAGAATATATCCAACAAAGGCCCAGCAAGAGATTCTTGAAGAACATCTTTCTCTTTGTCGCTGGTTGTATAATCATTTCTTAGAAGAAAGAAAAACCTTATATGAAAAGAATAAAACAAAGGTTACTTGTTATGATCAAATTAAAGAGATACCTAAACTTAAGAAAGAAAAACCAGAACTGAAGAAAGTCTATTCTCAAACACTTCAAGATACAGTTAGAAGATTAGATAAAGCCTTTCAGAATTTTTTTAGAAGAGTCAAAAAAGGAAAGAATAAGAAGCCGGGTTACCCTCGATTTAAAGGATACTTAAGATATGACAGCTTTATCTATCCTCAATCAGGGTTTAATCTAAAAGATAATAAACTCATTCTCTCCAAGATTGGTTCTCTTAAAATAAAGCTTCATCGAGAAATTGAAGGAAATATTAAAACCTTAACACTTAGAAGAACAACTACTAACAAGTGGTATGCCTGCTTTTCAGTAGGGACTGGAAAAGAGTTACCAGGGAAAATGGAAATTGAAAATATAGTTGGTTTAGATGTGGGGCTGACCAGTTTTTTAACTACCAGTAAAGGTGAAAAGATAGACAATCCCAGATATTTAAGAAAATCAGAAGAAAAACTAGCTAAACTCTCCAAATGTCACTCTAGAAAGAGTCTCAAAAGTAAAAACAGAAAGAAATCAAGAATAAGAATAGCTAAATTACATGAGAAAATATACAATCAGAGAATAGATTTCTTACACAAATTAAGCAGTAGGTTAGTAAAGGACTTTCAACTGATTGCTTTCGAGAAACTAAATATTAAAGCAATGATAAAGAATAAGCACTTATCAAAGTCGATATCAGATGCTTCTTGGTCAAGATTTCTCCAACAGCTCAGATATAAAGCGGAAGAAGCTGGTGTCTGGGCGATAGAAGTTAATTCCAAGAATACCACTCAAGTATGCAGTGGCTGTGGGGCTATTGTTTCAAAAACATTAGCTACCAGGATACATAAATGTCCCCAATGTATTCTAACCATAGATAGAGATATTAATGCAGCCAGAAACATACTTAAGTTAGCTTTAAGTACCGTAGGAACTACGGAAATCAACGCCTGTGGAGTTGAGAGATTACTCCCGACCATGAAGCAGGAAGCTCTATCACTTTAAGGATAGAGTAGTTCACTCTATTTTGCTTCTGCTCTGGGATGAAATTTCCTGTAGTCTTTCTTTAATTTTTTAATATTTAAATGCGAGTATATCTGTGTGGTAGATATGTTTTCATGCCCCAGAAGTTCTTGAATTTCCCTTATTCCCGCTCCTTCCTGAAGCAGATGAGTAGCAAAACTATGTCTGATACTATGAGGTGTGATATTTTTACCAATAACTGCTTTTTTTACATATTTTTTAACTATAGTTCTTATGCTGCGTGAGGATAATCTTTTCCCAAATTTATTTAAAAATAAATGGTTATCCCTTATATATCTATCTTTACGCGAATAAGTTAATTTACTTCTTACTTGCAGATATTTTTTTATCCAGAATATTGCAGTCTGATTTAAATAAACCAGTCTCTGTTTTCTACTCTTACCGGTAACTATTATTTCGCTATTATCAAGATCAATATCACCAGTTTTTAAACCTTCCACCTCACTTATTCTGGCACCAGTAGAATAAAGTAATTCAAGTATAGTTCTATCCCTGATTTCTAAATCATTTTCAGGCTTGAGGTTATTAAAAAGCCTTTCCATTTCACTTATAGACATAAAAGAGTAAAACCGGTGACGCTTGCGGGGAATATTTATTGCCTGGCTTAACTGAAAATCAATATAACCATTTCTTTCAAGAAATCTAAAGAAGTTGATGAAGGAAGAGTACTTTCTGATAATAGTTCTGTTTGAATAATTATTACTATCTAAAGACTTAAGAAAACCTCTGAAAATATCTAAATTTATCGTGGCAGTTTCATTAATATCCTTACCTTTTAAAAAATGCAAAAATTGTAAGATATCTTTTTGATAGGAATTTATAGAATTTAGAGATAAATTTTTTTCATATTTTAAGTACTTTATATATAGTTCCAGACAATTAAATAAATCCATGTTTATCCTCCACACCGTAAAACCCCACCGTTTAAGGGGAGGATGTCACAAATAATCACTCTCAATATCCTTCATTTTTACTTTTATAACCTCCCGGATTTCCATGATTTCCTCCAATCCAGGAGATTTTTCATCTTTCTCTATTTTTAATGGATTAAAATCATGCGTTTTTGCTTTATTAAAAAAAGATTTAAGTTTATTTATCATATCAATAATTATATATCTTACTTTGCTTGATCTATAATCAATTTTTAAATTCTCTTTAGACAAATCATCAAGTATTGTATCAAATTTACTAAAAGCATCTTCTAAAATAATATTGATCTTCCAGGTATTAAGCTTCTTTTTTGCCAGCATCCCGGCTATAATCTTCTTTAAATCCTTCCTGATAATATTATCATACTGGTACAATGCATACCCCAGAGGATTCTTGGGTCTCCCTACTTTCTTTCTTCTGAATAATGCCATTCTTTTATGCTCCCAACCGGTTCCTAATTAAAATATATATTATTATTTTAATATAAAATTTAAAATAATCTACTATATTTATTAAAACTATCTTCTTTAATTAGCTGCTTAATCTCAAGAGATGTCAAAATCCTCAAAACTTCTTTAACCTCTATTTTTGAATATTTTACTATTTCCTCCACACTTTTCGGGTTGTATCCAATAAACTCATAGACCTTAAGCTCATTATTATCAAGATTTGCACCCCGCTTATCATTTGCTTGCTGGTTGTTAATATAACTACTGTTTCCACACAATTTTAAGATTCCCTCAGAATACTGAGAAAATTCCTCCAATATGTCATCAATGCTTTCAACTAGCTTTGCGCCGCTTTTTATTAGCTTGTGACATCCCATGCTCATTGGATTAAAAACATTTCCCGGAATTGCGAATACTTCTCTGTTTTGCTGTAGTGCCATTTCGCAGGTTATTATTGCTCCACTTTTCTCTCCAGCTTCTATAACTACAACACCTCTGCAAAGACCACTGATTATTCTATTTCTAACCGGAAAATTGTTTTTAAGTGGTGGAGTTTTTGGAAGAAATTCAGTTATTATACTGCCATTCGAAAGTATTTCCTCATACAAATATTTATTCTCAGGAGGATAAATGATATCAATACCACAACCCAGTACCCCGATGCTCCCACCTTTTCCTTCTAACGCTGCCTTATGAGCATAGCTGTCAATTCCAACTGCAAGACCGCTTACAACTGTTATTCCAATTTCCGATAGATTTCTACTTATATATCCGGCTACTTCCCGCCCATAAGCAGTGCATTTCCTGCTGCCGACAATGGCAATACTAAACTGTGCTTTCTTTATTTTATTTCCTCTGAAAAATAATAACGGAGGGGGTAAATATATCTGCCTTAATATGTCAGGATAACTATTCTCGCCAATATCAAGCAAGCCTACTTCATTTTTTAAAATGAAATCAACCACTTTTTGGTAACAGTTATTACTGTGATTAAAATCAATATGATCTTCCTCATTCGTTTTATATTCCAGCTTCAAACTTTTATATTTATAAAAATAATCTAAGGTTTTATTTATATCACCATAATTCTTTCTATATATTTCTATAAATCTTGCTGGTTTAACTTTCTTCTCAACCAGTATATATAATATTTTTTTACCATTAGTGTTTTTCATATACAGATGCTGCT
>VGAU01000042.1 GCA_016870675.1 Actinomycetota bacterium
ATATACCTTACTGCTGGGAAAGAAAGGATGGGTAATACTTTAAAAAAATATAGTTGTAAAGTTTGATTAAATATCACTGGAATTATTTTATAGTATAATCAGGTAAGTCGTTTTAAGGGGGTAAAGATATGAAGACAGTTAAAGTTCCTGAGAATGAATACTTAAAAATGAGAAAAACAATAAAGATTTTAAGCGATAGTAAACTTTTAAAGAGAATAAATGAATTAATAGAAATTTTATTTCAAGAGAAATATAATATTGTCCTTACTGATTACACAGATGACTTAACAGAGTTTTCAGTGAATAATATAAAGGAATGGGATGTAAAAAAGAGCAAGTGGGATAATGTATAAGCAAAGAGAGATAGTATTAGTACCTTTTCCATATGCTGATTTAAGCAACACAAAGAGACGTCCGGTTTTAATAGTTTCTAGTAATGATTATAATCATCGCCATAATGATGTTATAGTAGCGGTGATTTCTTCTAACTTAGGTCATGAAGATGATTATTCTATTTTATTGGAAGATAAAGATCTTGAGCTTGGAATTTTACCTGAGAGTAGCGTTATAAAAGTTCACAAACTATTTACAATAAATAAAAGTAGAATTATTAAAAAATTTAGCTTAATTAGAAGAGAAAAATTTAAAGTAGTTTTTAAAGTTTTAACGAGGCTTTTTAAAATTGATTAGGAATATTATGGAAGTTAGAGAAGAAAGAAGTTTTAAGACACTGCTTATAACCGGCGGGGCAGGATTTATTGGAAGTAACTTTATCCACTACTTGATTAAAAAGTATCCGGAATATAAGATTATTAATCTTGATAAATTGACTTATGCAGGGAATCTGGAAAACCTGAGAGATATAGAAAATAATCCTAATTATAAATTTATAAAAGGCGACATTGCTGATAGGAAAATTGTAGATGAGATTTTTAAATCACGAAATATTGATGCAGTTGTAAATTTTGCAGCTGAATCTCATGTTGACCGGTCAATAGAAGATCCGGGCGTATTTATCCAGACCGATATCTATGGTACCTATGTCTTGCTTGAAGCGGTAAAAAAATATGATAGCAAGATATTTTTGCAGATAAGCACCGATGAAGTTTATGGCTCAATAGAAAATGGCTCATTTAGGGAGGATGATCCGCTGAAGCCTAACAGCCCCTATTCTGCTTCCAAAGCCGGAGCAGAGATGATTGTAAGGTCTTTTTATAAAACATATAAAACTCCGGTTATTATAACCAGGACTTCAAATAATTTTGGTCCCTATCAGTATCCTGAAAAAATAATCCCATTATTTGTGACTAATTTAATAGATAATATAAAAGTTCCGCTATACGGAGACGGATTGAATGTAAGGGATTGGATTTATGTAGATGATAACTGTTCTGCACTTGACTCAATCCTTCATAAGGGAAGAATTGGAGAAGTGTATAACATAGGGGCAGGTAACGAAAAACCAAATATATGGATTACTAAAAAAATAATAGAGATTCTTGGAAAATCCGAAGATATGATTGAGCTGGTTACCGACAGATTAGGGCATGACCGCCGCTATTCAGTCGATTGTTCTAAAATAAAAAATGAATTTGGCTGGGATACACAGTATGATTTTGAGGAAGCACTGAAAAAGACTGTACGCTGGTATATGGGTAATGAACACTGGTGGAGACCGCTGAAGGTAAAAAACATATAAACTTTTCAAATTTATCCATTTTAATTAATATATTTAATAAAATTTACAAATTTTGTCTACTATAATTAGTATAATAGCCATATTATAGGTGTCAAGATAATTAACACAAAAAATTAAAAAATGTGGCTGGGTATCTACATAGTTTTTCCTTCTTTCATAAAAATAATCCTGCTTCGTAAAAAATGTTTCAATTTTCCTTTGTAAAGCATCAGTAGCTCTTAATATCGCTGGTGTGACATTGGTTTGACTATTTGAGGCTGATATTATTTTATCAATAGTTTCTTTATCTTCACTAATTATAATTTTAACAAGAATTGATCTGTCGTCATTCTTGGAGTGGTCGAAATTATTTCTATAACTATTTATTAATAGTGAATGGATACCTACTTCTTTTTTTAATATTGAAATTCTTCTATTACAAAAGTTCCTTTTAAAAATGTGTTTCTAATTACAAAAATTCCTTTGTTTTTTGTGTTTCTATTACTTATAATATTGTTAGGATGAATATTGCCATGCTTATAATTATAAATATTTTAAAGTCAATAAAAAGGAGTAAAACCATTGTACAGACAAGCATTAGATAAATTAAAGGAATGGAAGAATAGTAGCTCGAGAATGCCTCTTGTTATAAGAGGTGCGCGCCAGGTTGGTAAGACCTGGCTCATGAAAGAGTTTGGGCGAAAAACATATAA
The DNA here is from genome assembly GCA_016870675.1 of Actinomycetota bacterium. Lineage (GTDB taxonomy): Bacteria > Actinomycetota > Humimicrobiia > Humimicrobiales > Humimicrobiaceae > Hydromicrobium. Next base: position 2,392 of record VGAU01000042.1, read on the forward strand.
GAAGGTTGCTTATATTAATTTTGAGGGAAATAACCGAATGAAGCGATTTTTTGAGAGCGATCTTGAAATTTTGCGTATTATAAGGGGTCTCAGTTTAGAAGCGGATTGTAATATAGAGCCTGAAAATACACTTGTTATATTTGATGAGGTCCAGGAAGTGCCACGTGCCCTGACCAGCCTAAAATATTTTCAGGAGAATGCACCTCAATACCACATTATTGCCGCAGGTTCTCTTCTTGGAGTTGCTCTTCATCCCGAAACATCTTTTCCTGTAGGGAAAGTATCTTTTCTTGAACTGTTCCCTTTGTCATTTGAGGAATTTATGCAAGCAATGGGGATGCAAAAATATCTTGACCTTTTGTTGGATCAGGAATGGGATATAACAACAAGCTTCAAAGACCGGTATACAGAAATATTGAAACAATATTTTTTTATAGGGGGAATGCCGGAAGTGGTGGCAGCATTTGTTCAAAGTCAGGATTATAATAAGGTTAGGGAAATACAGCTTAGGATTATTGCTGCTTATGAACAGGATTTCTCAAAACATGCTCCAAATGAGACAGTTCCCAGAATACGAATGCTTTGGAATTCTATTCCTTCTCAACTTGCAAAAGAGAACAAAAAATTTATATATGGACTTGTCCGCGATGGTGCACGTGCCAGAGATTATGAGCTTGCAGTGATGTGGCTTACTGATTGTGGACTTATTCATAAAATAAATCGTGTAACAAAACCGGGGTTGCCCTTGAGAAGTTATGAAGACACCAAAGCTTTTAAACTTTATATGCTTGATACGGGCTTACTCTCAGCTTTGTCCGGACTTGAAGCTAAAACTCTTCTTAATGAAGACAAAGTTTTTACAGAATTTAAAGGTGCTTTAACTGAACAATATGTGCTGCAGCAGTTTAAATGTGAAAAATTACTGCCAATATTTTACTGGTCAGCTGAAGCAGGGATTTCAGAGATTGACTTTATAATCCAGACAAATAGCAGGATTATTCCTGTTGAAGTAAAGGCTTCAGAAAACCTGAGAGCAAAAAGTATTAAGATATACAGAGAGAAATACTCACCTGAGATAAGTGTTCGTCTGTCTATGTCGGATTACAGAGATGAAGGGTGGCTTATAAATCTACCGCTATATGCGCTACCGGCACTTCCAGAAATACTATCGTAAATATAAACCTGATAATATCCAGATATGAAATATCTTATCCTATTTTTAATTTTTAATTTTTTTGGAGTTGGAGTTGAAGTATTTTTAGTTTTATAATTTACTATAATATTGTATTTCATTTTTAGCCGGTATCTTTAGTTTATCATCTGGAAGATACTAACAGTATCTTTATGGATTGATAAAGATAATAATAGATTGCATACACTATTATTGAAAAGAATAAAGAAATAGTTGTTGTTATCCTTGCAGGAACTCATGAGAACTTTTACGATACACTTAAAGGATATCTCTCTTGATTTTTTCATTGATGAAAACATAGTAGTCATAAATTCTTTTAAGGTATATGTTTTACCTACCTGCCTTGCACCTTGCAGTATTAAAGGTTTTCTCCTGGCAGAGTTTTTCCAATCATATAATTTTTTTTCTATATCTCTTTTCATAGTCAAATCATACTATAGCTTGGCGATAAAATTAATATTCCTTAGGATTTCGTGACAATTGTGACATTATTCCATTGAATAATGTTGATATAATCACATATACATAACCAATATCTATAGAAAGATACTGGATTGTCTTAAAATATATGAATTTAGAAGGAGTAAAAGTAACCATTTCCATAGAGGGATAAATTTAATCTTCTTTTCTTTAATTTTTAAACCATCTCTTATTACAAAGTCAACTTTACCATCGGCAGAGTCAGTGTGAAAACTGTCGGCTTATATCCCCATAGCTAAAGCAAGGGGCTTTACGCCTAACATTGTAAAGTTTATTTGTCACTTGTTATTATACCACTTGTTAAATTCATTCAGGCTAACACCAAGATTTTTAGATACTGCCTCAATTAGTGGTGGCGGAAATTTTCTACTGCTACCATGTTTGACATGAACAGTAAAGGGCTTACCTTCTCGAGTAAGCCCAATCCATTTGTTTTTCCGATATTTAAGAGAATTAGGGCGAGTGAAGTTTATCAAGAACTTTTGGAACTCATTTTTTCGAAGCTCCTTAAATCTGCTCATTTACCAACTTCAATCGTGCATACTTTTATGTCTTCTATATCTTGAAATACTGCTTTTTCCCCATACTCTTTAATTAGCTCATTTATAGCATCATGTAGATTAGTTAACGCTCTTTCTGGCGTATCTCCAGTAGCAGTAGCTCTTACAGGGTCACTTTGAGCTATATATGTAGAATCGCCAATCTTTGTAATAGTAACCGGTAGTTTATATTTCATCTTTGGTAAACTCCATGCTTTATTTTCAGTAGATATAATTTATTACAAACATTATTAAAATGCTATCTTTATTAAAATTTAAATAAGAATATTCTTTCTTTTCATATATTAGCATTATTGGAAATTATGAACAACAGATTACCTTAAATTAATCATATACCAAATTGCCGTGTTCTTTATAAAAATATACTTCTTTATTTTTTCTTTTAAGCTCCCGTTTATTTATGCCAAAACTTGGGTAAATTTCACCTTTATAGTTGTTACTTCAAAAGACATTCTTATGAATACCGGTAGTTTTCCAGCAGCAGGATTTCTATTTTCTTATATTTGTCAACCTTTTTCAAAGCATTTTCAGAAATGGATATGTTTATTCTTGCCATTTTTTATAGCACCCCTTTTTTTGCACTGTTTTGAACAAAATATTAAACTGTGAAGATTGAGAACATAAATTTTGTGTAAATTATTACACAAAATTTATGTTACGTAAAGCAATTTGTAATCAGGATTTTTGATAAAATATAGAAAAAAGTAGCCATTTCATCTTTTGTTGTTATCATAAAATTATTTATTAATTTACCAAATCAGCTGAAGAAAGTACAAAGATATCTTTAATGAAGGAAATTTTTGGAAGATGCAGATTTGGTGTTAATTATATCTCTCTGATTTAGTATAATAATAAGTTGATTCCATATGAGTTTTAAGGAAATAGGTATTAGATAGTTTAATTTTTATAAATTGTAATTATAATAAATAAGAGTAAGGAAACTTTAAAAATATTAATGATTTAAAAATGATTAATCTAAAAGATAAGAAAGTTATTGTTACAGGAGGCGCAGGTTTCCTCGGGAAATTTGTAGTTAAAAAATTAAAAGATAGAAATTGTAAAGATATTTTTATTCCTAAAATAGAAGAATATGACCTAAGAAATTTAGAGACAATAAAGAAAATGTATAGAGATGCTAAAGCAGATGTTGTTATTCATTTAGCAGCAGTTGTAGGTGGTATTGGAGCGAATAGAGAAAACCCGGGAAGCTTTTTTTATGATAACATAATAATGGGTATTCAGTTAATGGAACAGGCTAGACTTACAAGGATTGAAAAATTTGTTGCACTGGGAACTATTTGTGCGTACCCAAAATTTACTCCTGTTCCTTTTAAAGAAGAAGATTTATGGAGTGGTTATCCTGAAGAGACGAACGCTCCCTATGGTTTGGCAAAAAAAATGCTGTTAGTCCAGTCTCAAGCATACAGACAACAATATGGCTTCAATTCGATATTTTTACTACCAGTTAATTTATATGGTCCTGGAGATAACTTCAATCCAAAATCTTCACATGTCATACCGGCACTTATTAAGAAATTCTATGATGCCAAAATTAATAATCAAAGTGAAGTAATTGTATGGGGCACCGGAAAGGCAACACGCGAATTTTTATATGTGGAGGATTGCGCAGAAGCGATAGTATTAGCCACTGAAAAATATGATAAACATGATCCTGTAAATATTGGGGCAGGTTTTGAAATATCAATAAAAGATTTAGCGGAGAAAATAAGGCAAATTATAGGGTTTAAAGGAAAAATTGTTTGGGACACAACAAAGCCAGATGGTCAGCCAAGAAGATGCCTTGATACAACAAAAGCGGAGAATGAATTTGGATTCAAGGCTAAAGTAAAATTTGATGAAGGACTTAAAAAGGCAATTGATTGGTATATAGAGAATAAAGATTTATTGAAAATATAAATTCTTACAGCAATAGTTTGGAAATTATTGTGTCAACAAAATATTAACAGGAGATAGATACTGATGAATGTTTGTATTATAGGAACTGGTTATGTAGGTCTTGTAACTGGTGTATGTCTTGCCGAGATTGGCAACAATGTGATTTGTGTGGATAAAATTAAAGAAAAAGTAGATCTTCTTAGTAATGGAAAAGTCCCCATATATGAACCAGAACTAGATAATTTTTTACAAAGAAACATTAAAAACGATAAATTAGCATTTACAACTAATATTTCTGATGCAATTAAGGAATCTGATATCATCTATATATGTGTAGGAACTCCACCGCTTTCCAATGGGCAAGCAGACTTACATTATGTTGAAGAAGTAGCATGTGAAATTGGTAAATATATTAATGACGAAAAGATTATTGTAAATAAAAGTACCGTACCTATAGGCTCAGGAGACTGGGTTTCTATGGTTATATCTGATAGTATAGAAAAAAATAATAAAAATAAAAACGTAAGTTTTAATGTAGTTTCGAATCCTGAGTTCCTGCGTGAAGGCAGTGCTATCAGTGATACCTTCTTCCCGGATAGAATAGTTATTGGATCTTCATCAAAAAAGGCAATTGATAAAATGTTAAAGCTTTACGAACCTATAATAAACCAGAGTTTTAACTGGCGGGATAGTGAAAGGTTAATTCCAAAAAATACAAAAATACCTGTAGTTATTTCTGATTTAACCAGTTCCGAAATGATTAAATATGCTGCTAATTCATTTCTGGCAACAAAGATTTCTTTTATTAATGAAATAGCAAATATCTGTGAAAAAGTTGGTGCAGATGTGTCAAAGGTTGCAGAAGGTATTGGTCTTGATAAGAGGATAGGACCGGCGTTTTTAAATGCTGGAATTGGATGGGGTGGCTCCTGTTTTCCTAAAGATGTTTCAGCTTTAAGCAATATTGCAGGCGAGTATGGACTTTCCACTCAAATCCTAAATGCTGTGGTAAATGTAAATAGGGAACAAAGATTAAAAATTACGCAGAAAATACAAAATGAATTAAAAATAATTAAAGGTAAAACAATTGGAGTTTTAGGTATTTCCTTTAAACCAGATACGGATGATACAAGAGAAGCACCATCGATAAAAATCATGAATGACCTGGTGAATTTAGGAGCGAGGGTTAAAGCTTATGATCCTATTGTAAGTGCAGCTCTTGGGTCGCTTAGCAAGAAGGTAGAAATATGCAGTAGTGCTTATGAGGCAGTAAGAGGTGCAGATATGTTTATACTGGCAACAGAGTGGGAAGAGTTTTTAAAACTGGATTATGCTAAAATTAAAGATATGATGCGAAGCCCTGTTTTAATTGATGGTAGAAATTATTTAGATAAGAATAGTTTAGAAAAACAAGGCTTTAAATATATAGGAATAGGAAGATAAATAAATCTTTAAAGAAAAAGTTAATTAATAAATAAAAGAGGTATACCATTACAGAATTAACTACAAAAAAAACAGCAGCAGTAACTGGCGGAGCTGGATTTATAGGTAGCCATATTTGTGACTATTTGTTAAATAAAAGATTTAGAGTAATATGTATAGATGACCTTATAACAGGCTCTCTTAAAAATCTTGCGCACATAGATTCTGAAGACTTCAAATTTATAAATCACGATATTACTGAATATATAAAAATTGATGAAAAAGTAGATTATATCTTCCATTTCGCCTCTCCTGCAAGTCCAATAGATTACCTGCAGCTTCCAATACAGACATTAAAAGTAGGCGCATTAGGAACACATAATGTTTTAGGATTAGCTAAAGCAAAAAGGGCAATAATGATTCTTGCTTCAACATCAGAAGTATATGGAGATCCAAAGGTACACCCACAACCAGAGGAATACTGGGGTAATGTAAACCCTGTAGGACCTCGTGGAGTATATGACGAGGCTAAAAGGTATGCTGAAGCAATAACTATGGCATACCACAGGCAGCAGGGAGTTAATACCAGGATTGTTAGAATTTTTAATACCTATGGACCCAGAATGAGGAAAAATGATGGAAGGGCGATTCCTGCTTTTATTACCCAGGCACTGAAAGGAAAAGATATAACTGTATTTGGAGATGGAAGCCAGACAAGAAGTTTTTGCTATATTTCTGATATGGTTGATGGGATATTTAGATTAGCCCAGACTAATTATCATCTTCCATTAAATATTGGAAATCCTACTGAGATGTCAATTTTAGAACTGGCAAAAAAAATAAAGAGCATTACTGGTAGCAGCAGCAAAATAGTATTTCATGATTTGCCAGTAGACGACCCCACAGTTAGAAGACCTGATACTACTAAAGCGAAAAAAATATTAAGTTGGCAGCCAAGGGTAAGTTTTGAAGAAGGTATGAATAAAACTATAAAATGGTTTAAAGAGAATATAAATGGCGAAAATTAAGATAGATTTTCTGCCCTGGGATTCAAACTTTTACTTTTAATTTTTTTTACTCAAATCTTAATATTAAATCCAGCTTTAGAGCTACATCTCTTAAAAGCTTTTTAATGTTCTTAAAAATATTTTTTTGCTATCATATACTAAGCTAAAAAGATTAAATAAAAATCTTTTCCAGGTGAGCAATGGTATAATTGTAAGATAAATAGTTACCAATTATTTTAATTTTTATGGTTAAAAAGATAAAAATATTAGTTTCTTTCGGAACAAGGCCCGAAGGGATAAAGCTTGCGCCCGTAATAAAGGAAATTGAAAAAAATAAAGATTATTTTATTCTTTCAATCTGTTCAACAGGCCAGCACAGAGAAATGCTTGCCCAGGTTATTGATTTCTTTGAAATAAAACCAGATATTAATCTTAATCTAATGACCGCGAACCAGACTTTAAGTGAAATTTCATCAAGGATAATACAAGGAATGGAAGACGTATTTAACCAAACTTCCCCCGATATTGTCCTTGTACAGGGTGATACTACAACTGCTTTTCTTACGGCATTTGTTGCTTTTTACGGAAAAATAAGGGTAGGGCATGTTGAAGCAGGGTTAAGAACATTTAATAAACACAGCCCTTTCCCAGAAGAGATAAACAGACAGCTTATATCAAAAATAGCTGACCTTCATTTTGCTCCTACAGAAAAGGCAAAAGAAAGTCTTTTAAATGAGGGAACAGATGAAAACGGGATTATTTTAACCGGAAATACTGTAGTTGACGCTATACTCTGGGGGATTGATAAAATTGATAAAAAGCCTGAAAAAGATAAATCTGAAGATATAAAACTTCTTGAAAAAATTGTAAGCCCGGATAAGAAAACAATCCTGGTTACAATGCACAGGAGAGAATCATTTGGTGAAGAAATAAAAAATGTATGCGAAGCATTAAAAGTTACAGCAAGTAAGTATAAAAATATAAATATTATTTATCCTGTGCATTTAAATCCTAATGTCAGCAGGCCTGTGCATGAAATACTTGGAGGAATTAAAAATATAAAACTTTTTGAACCTTTGGGGTATGAACCTTTTCTTTGGCTTATGAACAAATCGTATTTCATAATTACAGACTCAGGAGGAGTTCAGGAAGAGGCTCCTACTTTAAAGAAACCTGTTTTAGTAATTAGAAAATTTACGGAGCGCTCGGAATCAGTAGAAATGGGAATTTCAAAGCTTCTGGGAACTGATAAGGAAAATATAATTAAGAATATGAGACTGCTTCTTGATAATGAAAGTGAATATAAAAAAATGATTGCGTATGCCAACCCTTACGGTGACGGAAAAGCATCTCGAAGAATATGTAAAGCAATGAAGGAATATTTTAAAATATGTGCGGAATAGTAGGAATATTTAATTACTCAAAAAAAGAAAAAATAAATGAAAACCTTCTTATAAAAATGCGGGATA